>JAITSG010000034.1 GCA_031288035.1 Rickettsiales bacterium
CGTACGGCGACGGCATGGACGGAACCTGGGCGAGCGTCCCGGAAAGCTGGAACCTTTTTTGCAGCCACGGGAACCAGTGGGAAGCGCTCGGCGACGGAGTTTCGGGCGAAAAATATCCCTCCTTATCCGGGCTGCCGTGGATTATGACGGCCTCTTTCATTTCTTTTCTCCATAAATACCTAGCATATCGCTATATCTTTTCCCCGGGAACACCGGAAATTACTTAACGGCGTCGGCCTTCGCAATTGTTTCGACCACGTCGTCCCAGCCTTCGGCTAAAAACAAGCCCGGCCGGGGCGCCGCCTCGCCGAATTCCTTTTCGTTGGCCGGCCTTTTCAGCCATATGGCCGAAAGCCCGTGATCCAGCGCAGATTGTATGTGCTTCCCGGAATCGTCTATCAATACGCCGAACCCACGCCTTGCGGCAACCTCGCCCTTGGACTCGTCATCTGAGTCTATGCATAGCACATCGGAAAACAGGGCCGGAGCTATGGCATCCATATGGGCTTTCCGAGCCTCGCGGACCTCCTTGTCCTTTGACGCGGCGAAAAGGACATACAGGCCGTGGCCGAGGGATTTTATCCTTCGCAGGCCGTTTATGGCGCCCTCTATCGGCCGGGGCCGGACGAAATAAGGGCTGTGATTGAAGTCGTCCAGGAACTTCAGCCACACGCTCCTGTCTCCGCCGAACACCGGCCAGGTATCCGGATGGTCAAGAGGGTTTATTTCGGCAGAGGAATCTATAGCGTCATGATAGAAGTCCCGCATAGCGGGAAACGTGTCCAGGATGACGTTGTCGCAATCTACGGCTATGTTCATAATAGTTGTTCCTACTTTCTGTCGGGCCGCGGCATAAAAATTCCATCTGCTATATTTTCCGGCACGCCTCATCGGACGCCATCCAAGCCTTCGCCTGCGCGACTACGCCATGCTTCGCCGAAACATCCGCATTTTCCTGCGCACGGCCTTCGACTCCCCCGCAATCTCCGCCTTGCGAAGCAAAGACGCATGGTGCGCCTAGCGGGATTTGAACCTGCAGCCTTTGGCTCCGGAGGCCAACGCTCTATCCAATTGAGCTATAGGCGCGCATGCGGGAAATGGTACTTTTCCGCGGAGGATAATGCAAGATGTTTTTGATGTTCTTGCGGATTTGCGCGACTTGGCATGCAGGACGTACGGACCCTATAATGAAACTACCGCCCGCCTCCCGCGCGGACATAGGCCTTGGCTATAAGCTCTACCGTCTTGGAGGTGAAATATTCGAAATCTATCTCGTTCGGGTTGCGGCCTTCAATTTCCCTGACTTCGGCCTTGCCCGCCATGGATATGAAGTCGTACGATATGTCCGACTCCGCCGAACCGCCCCAGTCTATGGCGGAGATCGCTATTTCTCCGCCCTTTAGTTCGTTGAACAGGATGTTTTTCGGGAAGAAATCCCCGTGAACCACCGTAGCCGGAGCGCCGCGCGGGAACGCGCGCGCCAGAGGGGCCAGAGCCTCATACTTGCCCATATTGCCCGGAGACGACGAGAATTTGCGCAGGAGGACGTGCCGGTCCTTCGCCTGCTTCATGTTGTGCAAGGAGTACAGGAAATCAGCCAGGCAATCTATCACCGCTATCTTCTTCTTTTTCGGCAGGGAGGCCAGCACCTCTTCGGTCAGGCGGACGCCGTAGCGCTTTTCCTCTATGACGTAATTGTACCTGCCGCACTCCATCCCGGCGTCGTATATCTTGGGAACGGAAACCGGGGTTCTGCGGACGAACGGATCCAGAAGCATGCCCTCGACCTCGACGACGTTGCACCACGTCCATTGCGTTTTCTCGATATAGTTCTTCAATATCCTGTGCTGGCGCGACTTTTCGTGCACGACCTCGGTCGCAAAGCACTCGCCGCCGCGGTTGAAAAATCCGAGAATCTTATACCCGCGCGGGGCGACGGCGAGATATTCATTGCCGTGCGCATCGCGGAGTGGAAGCTCTTGGGTCGACTCACTCGCATTCGATATCCGTTTCGCAGGGACTATATATTTCATTTCGTCTATCCATTCAGCCGTAGGTTGCGCGTTATTATCATATTGTTTTTACAATATGACAGTACCAAAATCGCGAAGTTTTCTTCCGCCGGCAAGAATAATTGTAGTGTATTTTGTCTAAAATTGCAAGGGGAAATTTCCCTCCTCGACGAAATCCTGCGATGAATGAAAACATCCATGGCCTACAATCCTATCAACGGCGGAATAAATCCCGCCTTCTATAAAATCCCTACCGCGCTTCCGGCGGACGGCCTACGCCGGGAGAGGACGAATTATAATTGTAGTTCGACGCGTCGCCTATGCCGAGCGAACCCGGCGCCCGCTTGGCTCCGTCGCCAGCGGAGTACGCGGATGGATCGACGGAAGCGCCGCCTTCCCGTACCTCGGATGCCGGCTGCTGGTCGGACGGCTGGCGCACAGGGCGGCGCAGCTTCGCCCCCGGACGCGCGCGGGTCAGCGCGGCCTTGTCCACGTCGACGCTCTTTATATAATCCGGCGTGGGCGCCATGGTGAACGTAACCACCGAACCCTCGAAGCTTCCCGGATTTATCTGGATAAGCGACACGCGCTTGCCCTGTATGAAAACCAGCGCCGGTGTGTTGCCGCGCACGGACGTTATTTCGACCCAGCCGAACTTCGGCATCTCGCTCATGTAAAAATCATACATGCCGGACACGGCGAAAGGCACGCCGAACACCACCTTGCCCACCCAGTTCGCGTCGCGGCCGAAAATCGACGTCTTCTCCATGTTCATAGAGGACTGCTCCGGTACCGGAATGTCCTTGAAATCCGAGAAGGCGTACGGCAAATCCCCCACGGACGCACCGCCCTGCGCCTTACTATCCATGCCGGCAACCTGCCTGAACCACGCGCACGACGCGAGGCATAAAAGACCCAAAAAAGCCAGTTTCCTCATCTTCTCCTCCGCATAACGTAAATTATAGAACCGCGCGCGCTATTTGGCAACAAGAAAAAATCCCGGCTTGGCCATAGGCAGGCTCCTCATAGCCTCGGTTTCCAACAGATCCATGACGGGGCGGGCGGACTTGAGCTCGGCAACCTTGGCCCCTAGCGCCGCATTCCTGGACAAGGCAGATTCCAGGAGCGCGCGGGCTTCCTCGACCGCCTCGGCCTTGCCCGAGCGCGCAAAAAAGCTGTGCCGGCCGAAAAACAGCGCGAAGCTGCAGCTCGCCGCGACGAACAGAAGCACGCACATCACCACTCCGGCCAGCGAATTCGGCCTCAAGGAATCCCTCCTTTGCCCCGCGCGTCGAAACTTCCACGCGCCCGTAATTTCGCATATATTATACCATCGGAAGCCTGGCAAGTCAAACAAAGGACAGACAAGCCAAACCGCGGGAGCGGGCAAACGGGGGGAGCGGGCAAACGGGCGCGGACGGGCGGCAAAGTCGGCGCGGACGGGCGGCAAAGTCGGCGCGATATTCCTTTTTCTGTTGCATCCGGGCGACGGCGTGATAGAATCCGCCGAGGATCTTGGGTGATTAGCTCAGTCGGCTAGAGCACCTGCTTTACACGCAGGGGGTCGGGAGTTCGAGCCTCTCATCACCCACCAATAATCAATCGAAAAGCCGCGCCCGCCTGGCGGCTCCGCTCTTTTCAGATTGGAAAATTTGTTCGATCAACGATGTCCGTCCATTCTTTATCGCGGCGAAGCGGTTCGAAAAATCTATCGTTTCGATGCCTGCGGCCTTCATAAGCCGCTCTAACTTGTCGAGCAGCGATACGCCGTTTTTGCAACGCATATCCGTCCAAAAACCTTGGCCATGAAAATAATCCTTTCCCGTATTTATCTTGAAAGATAGCACGGCGGCGGACGGCTGTCAACAGCGGACGAAAGGCACAACTCGCCGGTGCTGTGGCGAAATACGCCGTAATCCCAAAAACCGCCCTATCCGAAAAATATTGACTTTTTCCAACAATCGTGCTATAAGGATTGCTATCCAATACCATCGGTGTGTCCGAAAGGTCGCGCCGTTTTTTATTTTTCCTATAATATAAAGGAGACCACATGCCAAAGATAATCAAGCTGCGCCGCGGCACGACGGACGAGCACGCGGGATTCGTCGGGAGCGCCGGCGAAATTACGGTCGACACGACCAAGAACACTGCCGTAATCCACGATGGGACTACGGCCGGCGGTCATCCTCTCGCAAAGGAAAACCATTCGCACGACGTGTACGCGGCCGAGGAACACGCGCATTCCGAATATGCCCAGTCGGCGCATTCGCACGAAATCGAAGACTTGTCCGAACAGTGCGTGACCGCGATTGCCGGCCTTTGCGCGCCTTCCTCGACATTCATTGCTCTGCCCGCGACGACGACCTCATACACCGCGCCGGCCGCGGGGTACGTAGCCGCCTACGGGGCCGCCACCGCGGGAGGATGGATCGAGGTCTATAACAGTACCGCGCACATAGGGTCTGGCAGGATAGTAACCTACACTGCGACCTTGCGGTACAACGCGTTCGTGCCTGTAGCGCCCGGAGACTCCATCACAATCGAAAGCGGCGGCATAACGAATCTGTCGATAAGGTTCATATACGCACAGGGAGCAATATAATGACGACGTACTATAAGATCGAAAACGGGAAGATAGCCATGGCCACAGAATCGAAAAAGGCCGCTGATGCCATAGGGTTAGGTCACGAAACCGACGAGCCGGTAATCTACGCGTGGGACGGCGCACTTTACCTCGCGTCCCAGGTTCCAGCCGAACCGAAGGAACATCGTGGTGCACGGGAAAGCGCAGAGGCGAAAGCAAGGCGGAAGGAAGCGTATACGGTCGAGGCGGACCCTCTTAAACTAGACTACGACGAGGCCGTGGCCAGAGGAGCGGAGGATGCCGAGGCGAAAAGGCTCGCTTGGCTTTGTAAGAAGGACAAGATCAGGGAGAGTATTCCGGTGCCGGGGGCCTAGGGTCTGCGCTTTTTTATATACGAAAATTTGAGTCCGAAAAAGTGGATGACGCGGCGGTTGCCGATCTTTTCCCTGTATACAGGCCGGATATGCCGGTGCTTGTACAGGATACCAAAACCGAAGAAATGCAGCACGCGGCGCTCACCTTCGCGCTCCTTGTATACAAGCCGGCGCTCGACCGGAACGCTCGCCTCGACGGCACGGGAGATATCGGAATCCGGAACGACGCGCTTTGAGGCGTGGGCGGCAAGGATATCCGACACGATCCCGGCGTTGGCGTCCGGCGAAAAATGCTCCAGGCTGAACCTTTCCATGCCGTCCAAAACCTCGGACGCGAAGGCCTTGTCCGAAAGGACGCGGCGCATCATGGCCTCTGCTTTCCCGTCCGAATCGCACACGCAATGCTTCACGCCGGCATGGCGCTTCAACTCCGAGTACGGCTCTATGTCCGGGAAGACGGGGATAGACGAGGACAACCACGCATTCAAAAGCGGGTTCAAGGTCTTGTTCATGTGATTGATCTGGAACAGTTTATTCTCGCTGCCCGGCACGACATAAAAATGTATCCCCAACCCGCGTATCTGATTTATAAACCGTTCGTGCGGCAGCCAGTTGCATACGAACTGGACGACCAGTATTTCAAGCTCTATTCCAACATTGCGGCACATCCTCCTGAATTCTTCCAGATATTCTGGCTGGGCATCGTGCGTTCGGAGGAAAAAGTAAAATTTCAGCCTGTAATCCTTTACAAGATTCCTGAATACGCCGAACATACCGACAAGGCCGTCGACGCGATGGTTCGACGCATACAGCATGTTGATATGCGGAGGATTCGAAAATTTTTCCCCGACGGGCGGTATCGACGCCCTTTGCGCGGCCGAATATGCCGCATTCGCGGACATGAACCGCCTGCCCATGCCGCGCGCCCTGAACCATTCCTCGAGATTCGCGCTCGTCGTTATGACGCCGCTGGCGCCGCGAATCAGCCCGATCGAACGCTCGTCCAGCCTTTGTATGCCGAGCTCGAACATATTGTCGTCCGTATAGAAGTAATACGGCACGCCCAGAGCGGCGCAGATCATCGCTGGCCGGGCATACGGATCGTTTATAACGCGAGCAATGATCACCGCGTTCGCGCGGGCGACCACTCGGCCATAGAAATCCGGATCCGCGTCGAACATGACCTGATCGACGAACACAATCTTCTTTCGAAGCTCTGGTGACAAGCTGCCGAATACAAGCGATATGCTCGCGTCGTATATCACGCTGAACACTACGATATATTTCTCATCCCCGAGTGGCATCGAATTGCGCGGATCAATGACGTAACCTATGGCGTCGCGCCAATGGCGGATCGACACCCCGAATTCGGCCTTCACCTTGGACTTATCCAAAACGGAATAATGAGGGCGTACGACCCTGGCCGCGTACTGCGACGATAGCACCGGCCTCACCCTGCACGGGATCTTAAGGCGAGACACGACCTCGGAGGCGATATCGAACCACGTGGCCACGCCCTCGTTTGTAAGGTGGTACACGCCGCGCGTGCCGGGCCGGACCCTGCCCAGGATATCCAAAACATGGGCCGCCAAATCGCGCGCAGACGTCGGGGAACCGGTTTGATCGTATACGACGGATATTTCCTGGCTTTCAACGGCCTGCCGAATTATCTTCCGGATAAAACCCTCGTCGAACGGATGCATGAACCACGCGCTGCGGATCACGACGCACGTTCCGTCCATGGATAGCAGCCTTTCCTCCATCTCGACCTTCTGCCGGCCATAGGCGAACAGAGCCCGCGTCTTGTCGGATTCCGTATAGGGAACGTTGGACGAGCCGTCGAACACATAGTCGCTGCTGAATGCCACTAATGGAACGCCAAGACGCGACGCCGAGCGCATAAGCAGAACCGGCCCTTCGACGTTTATCTTACGATAGGTATCTGGATCGGATTCGATTTTCTCCGTATCCCTGTTCGCCGCACAATTGATTATCGCAGAAATCGATTTGCCGCCTATATACTCGTCTATGCTTGCTTGGTCAGTAATGTCGATATCCTCCCTGCCGGCGAACAGCCCGCGACGATCACCCAGCAACGTGCGGAATTCACGCCCGAGAACGCCGCGCGCACCGACAACCAGAACCTTGCGGAACGGGTCTTTCGACGTTTCGCTCAACCGAAATCTTCCCTTGAACCTGCCGTCGACCATGGACTTAAGCCTGGCCGCGAAATCCAACGAATTCGCGGGATAAACAGTGTCCACGTCGTAATCCAGAATCTCCGACGGCAGAAGGCGCAGGTTACGGTCGAATTCCATATATTCGCACATGACCCCGGAATCGTATTTAACCGTATTGCCCAGGGAATCCGGGAGAGATACGCCATATTCGGACACCACATCGGCGGAAACGCGATGGAACTCTATTCCCGCGGTGGCCATGCGGCGCCACAAATCCCAATCCCATACACGCATAAGGGCAATGTGCGGATCGTAATACCCGACCTTTTCCACCACGCTGCGGTCGAATACCACGGAGCTGTTCGCTATCACGTTGCGGGTCTTGATCGCCTCATAGTCGAAATCGTCGAACCCGTATTCCTCGAACCAATCGTCCGAATGCCACACCTTCCCGACGCCGAACGAAACAAGATGATCCGGATGCTTCCTCTGATCCTCCATCAGCGCTGCGATGCCGTCCGGATCGAAGACGTTGTCATCGAAAGCGCACAGTATCTTCCGGCCGCGCGCGGCAAGGAAGCCCTCGGCCTCCGACACGGCGGCGAGGCCGATGTTGACGGCGTGGCGGATCACGGCGACGCGCGGATCGCGGGCCATCAGTCCGTCGATTATCGACGCGGTGGAATCCACGCTCGCGTCGTCTATTATTATAAGTTCGAAATTCTCAAACTTCTGGGCCAGCAGGCTTTCGCACGCGCGGCGGAAATACCCGCTGTCCCCCCTCCTATACGTAGGGAGAATCACCGAGAGCTCCGGCTTCAGCGCGTCGAAGCCCCGGGCGGCGCGGAACGTCGCCCCCTTGATAAGATCGCGAACTTTAGTCAATTGTCTTCTCCATCATGACGACGTCCCTGTACCCCCCGTCCTTGAACACGTGGCCGCGGCGCAATCCGGCGCGCTGGAAGCCGAGCTTTTCATACAGCGCCCGAGCCTCGACGTTGTCCGCGAACACCTCCAGGTACACTTTATGCATGTTCAGATGATCGAACGCGTATTCCAAAACGAGCGAACAGGCCGCCGAACCCACCCCGCCCTTGCGCGCAGCCGGAGCGACGAACACGCGCCCGAGCTCGGCCTTGCGGTTCCGATGGTCGATATCGACGAGCGCTACCATGCCGGCGGGGCTAGAATCGCTTTCGATAATGAAATTCATCTCGGAACGCCTTAGGAGAGCGTCCTTAAGCCACGCCTCGTTCGCCAGGCGGCTGTTCGGCGAAAACTCATAGAAATAACCGTAGTTCTCCGGATCGAAGCGCCACGCGCGGACAAGCTCTCCGTCGTCTAACTCCATAGCCCGAAGGCGGACGTTTTTATTATTTAGCATATTTCCTCACATTTTCGACAATATAGTCCACGTCGGCCTTGGACAGGTTTATGTGCATGGGCAGCGACATGATCCGGCCGCTGGCCTTGTGCGAATTCGGGCACGTTCCGGCGGCGTACGAATACATCTTGTAATTCGTGTTGTCGAGGTAATGCACGCCCGGATAAATATCCACATCGTTCAGGGCCATCAAGAGTTCGTCCCGATTATCGACCGCGATCTGGTAAAGGTGGCGGCTGCTGGAACACTCGGGCGAATGCGGAACCGGCATCACGTTCTTCACGCCCCCGAACCCCTCGTCATACCATTCGGCAAGCTGGCGCCGATAGGCGTTGTCGCGGTCCAGATAGCGCAGCGACACGAGGCCTATCGCGGCCATGACGGCGTTGCCGTTGTCCTTGTACCCGACATGCTCCACGTCATATCGCCACTTGTACGCGGCCTTCGCATTTATGGAACGCGCGTATGTGTCCTTGTTTATGCCAAGCCAGCTGAGCTTCCGGACGAGATCGTCATCGGCCGGATCGCGGAAGCACACCATTCCAGAATCCGCCGTAGGCATGTTCTTGACCGCCTGGTACGAATAAACGATCGCATCCGCGGAACCGGCGCCCGGGGTTGTTCCGTCGCGCCACCGCGTTCCGCTCATGTGCGCGGCGTCGATGATAAGGGCGAGCTTCTTGTCCGCACATATCTTCTCCATCTCGCGCAGGCGCCCGACGTTTCCCCCAATGCCTACGAACATGACCGCCCTCGTCTTCGGCGTTATGCGCGCGGCCACCGACTTCGGATCGAGGCACAGATACTCGTCGACGTCGGCGAACACCGGCTTCATATTATTGTACAATATAACATGGTTCGTGGATACGAACGTCATCGGACTCGATATCACCTCGTCCCCGTCGACCCATCCACGCCGCATCTTAAGCACGCGCACGGCCAGATCTAACCCGGCTGTCGCAGAGTTGAGAAAATGCGCGTTGGGAAGGCCGGTATATTCTCTCCACTTGCCCTCCAGCTCGACCGTCTTGAATCCCAGGCCGGTCCAACCCTTTTCCAAACATTCGCGTATTTCAGCTAGGGTCTCGTCTATCCTAAACGCCGGCACAAAAAGCTGTATCGCCATATTAACACTCCTTTTTCGTTGAATTCTTCAAATACCATTCCACCGTCTTCACTATACCGGTGTCGAACGTTTCCTTGGCGCGCCATCCGAGCCCGCTCTCCAACTTCGAGGCGTCAATCGCATAGCGGCGGTCGTGGCCGGGACGGTCGGGGACGAATGAAATCAAATCCCTGTACGAACCGTCCGCGCGGGGGCGACGAGAGTCCAAGATGCCGCAGATTGCCTCCGCTATCTGGATGTTGCTCCGCTCGTTGCGGCCGCCGACGTTGTAGGTCTCGCCCGCGACGCCCCTATGGAAAACCAAATCCACCGCCATGCAATGATCTAGCACATAGAGCCAGTCGCGCACGTTCTTCCCGTCGCCGTAAATCGGAATATCCTCTCCGGCCAGAGCCTTGCGGACAATAGTTGGAATCAACTTTTCCGAATGCTGCTTCGGGCCGTAGTTGTTGGAGCAATTCGATGTGGTGACGTTCATGCCGAACGTGTGGAAGAACGCGCGGACCAGCATGTCGCTCGATGCCTTGCTCGCCGAATAGGGGCTGTTCGGCGCATAGGACGTAGATTCCGTGAAAAGCCCCGTCTCGCCAAGGGTGCCGTACACCTCGTCCGTCGATATGTGGTGGAAGCGGCACGATTTGTCCCCGCCCCATTTGCGCCGCGCGGCATCGAGCAGCGTGAACGTGCCCAGAACGTTCGTTTCCACGAACGCGCGCGGGTTCGCGATAGAATTGTCCACATGCGATTCCGCCGCGAAGTGGATTACACCCCCTATATCGTACTTCTCGAAAATCCCGGCCACGGCCGCGGCGTCGCATATGTCGGCGCGCGCAAACTCGTAATTCCTCGCGCCCTCCATCTCGCGCAGGTTGCCGAGGTTCCCGGCATAGGTCAGCTTGTCCAGATTCACGATAAAATAATCATGGTGCGCGGCGACGAAATACGGCACGAAATTCGCCCCGATGAAACCCGCCCCTCCGGTGACCAATATAGACCTCATATCCACACCTTCAAAACCTTGACTTCGCAATCTCCGCCGTACTTGTGCCACAGCCACGACGTCCTGTGCACGCCATCCAAAAGCTCGTTGTCCTGATCCACGATTATCACGCCTTCCTTCGGGTCATATCCGTTCTTGTCCAGCGAGTCGCACAG
>JAITSG010000041.1 GCA_031288035.1 Rickettsiales bacterium
CCGCGGAAGAATACAACCGGCGCCGGACCGCACTGGCTCGCGCCGCAAAAGAAATGGGGATATTTTATTCCGACACGCCGCTTCCGCCCGCCTCGAGGCTCACTCCCCCAACACCGGGAAACATTTCCTCCCTGAAATCGTGGGAGAACGCCCTTGACGCCATTCGGGAGAACGAACGGCTCTATCCGGAAGAAGAATTGCAGAAACAACAAGATTGGATAAAGAAATACGCCCCTCCGTACTGGAAACTATGCAAGCGCCTCCTTTCAATCGGAGCTGTTTCCCGTTTCGAATACGACAAGATGGTGAACGACGTCAATCCCAGCAATATAAGGCTCGCAATACTGCTGTATCAGGAAGCAAAATCGCCTTTGACTCCGCCTGATACCTCCGCCGCCCTGCCGCCGCAGGCGTTGGAAAATACGGGACGAGGCTGAGATATGCGCTATCTCCTGACACTAGAATACGACGGCACGGACTACAACGGGTGGCAGACACAGAACGTCGGCCGGTCGGTGCAGGGCGCCGTCGAGGAAGCCATATCCAAACTTTCCGGAGAAAAGGTATTCCTGTATTCCGCCGGACGCACGGACGCCGGAGTGCACGCGATAGAAATGCCCGCGCATTTCGACATGGCAAAAAAACTGACGCTCGGGAACATAACCGACGGACTGAACGCCTATCTGCGCGAGCAGAAGGACAGCATATCCGTGCTCCGCGCGCGGCGCGCCCCCGACGATTTCCACGCGCGCTTCTCGTGCAAACAAAGGTCGTACGCGTACAGGATCCTCAACCGCAAGACGCGGCCGGCCCTTTACGGAAACTATTGCTGCCACGTATGGGAGAAGCTCGACGTACGCGCGATGGACGAAGCCGCGAAAACCCTTCTCGGCACGCACGACTTCTCAAGCTTCAGGGCCGCGAACTGCTACGCCAAGTCGCCGGTCAAGACAATCGACGAGATATGCGTCAGGCGCCGCGGAGGCTTCGTAGAGCTCAAAATCTCCGCAAAATCGTTCCTGTACCACCAGGTCCGCAACATAGCCGGCGCCCTTATCGAGGTCGGAACCGGACATTGGGGCGCCGAGAAATTCGCCGAGGTCCTGGCTGCGCGCGATCGCGCCAAATCCGCCCCCACGGCCCCGGCACGCGGCCTCTTTTTTGAAAAGGCGCTTTACTAGGCGCGCGGCGCCACTGTTTTTGCAATAATTTGTAATATTTGATTCCTTGAAAGACTTCAGGAACCCGCCTAAAATCGCATCATGCAGCCCAGGTCGAAACAGCTTGTCCCCCTTGAAATCCTCCACGCGCGAAAAGGCGTGGAAATAGCCGCGACGGCCCGCGTCTCCCCGAACGCCAAGATAGGCGAGGGCACGACCATAGGAGACTGGTGCATAATAGACGACGGCGTGGAAATAGGCAAATACAACACTATCAAGAACAACGTCGTGATAGAGGGCCGCGCGAAAATAGGCGACGGATGCATAATATGGCCGTTCACCGTAATAGGCAACCATTCGCACGACCTAAAATTCTCGGCCGACGAGAGGACGGCGACCGTGCTCGGCGAAGACGTGGTCGTGCGCGAATTCACGAACATACACGCCGGAACCATACCAGGCGGAGAGGGCACGGCGATCGGGGACAGGACCTACCTAATGTCCCATACGCACATAGGGCACGACTCGTACCTCGAAAACGACTGCCTGCTGTCCCAGGGAACCACCCTCGGCGGCGAGGTGCGGATATGCGACCACGCGATAATAGGCGGATGCACCGCGATACACCAGCTTTGCACAATCGGCAGGCATTCCATAATCGGCGGGTGCAGCAAGATAACGATGGACGTCATACCCTACGGCATGAGCGACGGGAACCCACAAAACCTAACCGGGCTGAACATAGTGGGGCTAAGGCGCAACGGCTTCCCGGACGAGGACATAAGGACCATAAAGGAAGTGTACAAGTCGCTGTTCCTCTCGACCGACCGCCTGTGGGCGCAAAGGGTGGAAACCGCGCGCGAGGTCTACGGCGGCATAAAGGTCGCGGACGACATCCTCGGCTTCATATCCTCGGAATCGCGCCGCATAATCGCCAAGCCGTTCAACCGCCACAAGCGCGAGGACCAGTGATGAGGCTTGGACTCGTGGCCGGCGGCGGAAACCTCCCGGACATAATCATAAAGAAATTCCCGGACGCGGCGGTCGCGCGGATAATAACCGCGCGCGGCAAAGAGGGCGCTGGACGCAAATTCTTCATCTCAGACCTGAAGGGAGTTATATCCTATTTCCGCGGCGAGCGCGTCGACACAGTGGCCATGACAGGCGACGTGTACGATGCGAAGCCCAGGATAAGCCCGGATTTAATCCGCCTCATGCTCCGCGTCCTGTTCATGCGCCGCCGGCACGACGGGATACTCCGCCTGGTCATCCGGGAATTCGAGAAATCCGGGATGAGGGTCGTGGGCGTGCAGGAACTCCTGCCCGAACTCCTAGTCCCGCGCGGCACGCCTACCAAAACAAAACCGAGCGCCGACGACACGGCCGCGATAATGCGCAACTGGACAGACGTGCGGAAATTCGCGGCGTCGGACAAAGGACAGGGCGCAATCATCAGGAACGGGCGCATAACGGCGACGGAAACTTCCGCCGGCACGGACAGGCTTATCCTTTCCAACCGCGGCGACATACTCATCAAGCTTTCCAAGCCGAACCAGGACATGCGGGCGGACATACCGATAATAGGGGCTAGCACAATCGAAAACCTCGCCAAAACGGGGTACCGCGGCATCGCGGCCGAGGCCGGGAAGACGATCTTCGACGACGCGCGCGCGACAATCCGCGCCGCAAACAGACACAAAATCTTCATAATCGGCGTATGAGGCACGCGCCGAGCCTCGCGAATCCCCGCTATTTGACAAATCCAAAATACTCAGCGAAGACTGGACGAGATACGGACGTCAAAAATGGGAAACGCCAATCCCTTAAGGGTCGAACACGATTTTGCTCGCCGAACGGGACTGCAGGTGCACCCATGTCGGCGTCATGGCCGGATTCTCCATGAACAGGCCGCAATCCCCTAAACGCCTAAGATTATCCAGGCACCAGCGCGACAGCGCCCGGTCGCTGTCGGCCAAATCCGCGGCCCGGCCGGACA
Source organism: Rickettsiales bacterium (assembly GCA_031288035.1). Taxonomy (GTDB): domain Bacteria; phylum Pseudomonadota; class Alphaproteobacteria; order Rs-D84; family CACZYB01; genus JAITSG01. Next base: position 3,157 of record JAITSG010000041.1, read on the forward strand.
GATGCGGGCTAGAGGCCGAACCGCCGACCGCGGCGTTCAACGCCGAATCGCGGTATCCGCGGCGCACGACGACCGGCGGCGCGTAGCCGAGCGCGTTCAGGCGCT
>JAITSG010000067.1 GCA_031288035.1 Rickettsiales bacterium
CTGGAGCTTCCGTGCATCACCAATGGCGTGTCGGGGATCCGCGCGTGGATTAGCCTGATCGTTTCGATGGAGAGTATTTCGCCGTCCGGCCTGCGGCTGAACTTGTATGCTCCGTGCGACGTGCCTATTGCGACGGCCAGGGCGTCTATTCCCGTCGCGGCCACGAACTTCTCGGCTTCAACTGGGTCGGTGAGGAGTTTTTTCCTGTCGGCCGCGCCCGTAAGGCCGACGCCGTCCTCCTTTTCCCCGCCGCCTTTTTCAAGCGAGCCTATGACGCCTATCTCACCCTCGACCGACACGCCGGTCCCGTGCGCCAGGATCGCGACCTCGCGCGTGACCTTGACGTTGTATTCGTACGTCGACGGCCGGCCCTCCGGGGTGAGCGATCCGTCCATCATGACGGACGTGAATCCGTTTTCTATGGCCGACCGGCACACCTCGGGCGTGGTTCCGTGGTCTTGGTGCAGGCATATGGGCAGGTCGGGGTAAGTCTCCGCCGCGGCCAGCATTAGGTGTTTCAGGACTTTGTCGCCGGCATACGCGCGCGCGCCCTTGCTCGCCTGTATTATGACGGGCGATCCGGTGCGCCGGGCTGCGCCCATGACGGCCGCCATCTGCTCCATGTCGTTGATGTTGAACGCGGGCACCGCGTAGCCGCGCTCCGCCGCGTCGTCCAGAAGCTGGCGCAAAGAAACCATAGGCATAGTTTTGACTCCCTAGTTTGCAAGACGGGCCAAGCATAGCAAAAACGCCGTTGCCAATCAAGGGATTTTTTGGTATAATCGTCATAGGAGGGGATTTTGAATATCTTCATCATATTCTTAATGACGGTCATGCTGGCGACGTACCAGTTTTTCGTGTCCAAGCGCGCGGGCGACGTGACCATAGACAAGGACGAGAAGAAGATAGAGGTCGAGGTCAACTGCATCCGCCAGATACACAACTACGCCGCCAGCAAGAACGAGACCACCCTCAACCTCGACGCGAACGGCCGCTCCATGATCGGCACGGCCGGCGTCCAGATACAGTCCGGCAACCGCTGCACCGGGTCGGACAAGATAAAGTCGTACAAGTACTGCCTGAACTCCGGCCTGTCGCTGCAGGAATGCCAGAACATAGGCACGACCGGGCTGCACTGCGTCGCGACCACGACGTCCATGGACATTCCGCCGAGCCACAGGGCTTTCCTGTTCAAGCGGAAGGTTGCCGAGATCCGCTCCGGCCGCATAGACGGGCGCGAGGTCACCCGGGCCCAGCAGAGCGACCGGTTCGGCATGATGACGTGCGCGCCCGTCCTCAAGATAACCGAGCAAAAGAAGCTGGCCGGGAGCTCGTGCCGCAGCGACCAGTTCGCGATAGCGACGGAGAACGGGTACGTATGCCAGGACATACCGAAGATTTCGCAGTGCACCGCGCACGAGGACGAGTATTCCGCCGCGGAGGCGGCGAACCGGCGCAACTGCACGAACGTTGGCGGGGGCTCGGCCTGCTGCGCGAAGCCCGGGGGCTCCGTGTGCGGGCTGGGCGGGACGAAGGCCGTGTGGAACAGGAGGACGCGGTTCTACGACTGCGTTAGCGGAAGCGGGAACTGCCCGACCCGGGCGGAGCTTGCCGTAAACGACGAGCGCGGCGCGGCGAAGTCCGATCCCGGCATGCGCGCCGGATCCGGGACGGTGTCGAGCATACCGGTTTACGACCCGTACATAGACAAGTTCAACCAGGAGACCGGCAAGTACGACTGCGTGGAGAACACGGCGAGCTTCATCACGGCCTGCCGCGACGCGGCTTTGGCGAACGGCCATTCGTTCCTTACGGTGTCGGGCCTGAACGATCCGAACGCGGATCCGGTGTGCCGCGTCAATTCGCCCAGGAGCGCCAGCGCGAACGAGAGCTGCACCGCGTGCGGCCGGGCCGTGCTCAAGGACGGGCTGTGGTCGTGCGATTACAGGACCGCGCTTTTCGACCTGCGCGCCGCGGGCCAGGACTATTACGACGAGCTCAAGGCCAAGGGATGCTTTTCCGGCTGCGACGATTACGAGGCGAACATAGCCAAGGGGGTGAAGAACGGCGACGCGTGGGGCATAGTGTACAAGCCCGAGAACAAGTACTGGAGCTGTTTCACGTGTCCCGAGGGATACAGGAACTCCCAGGCCGGGGGCCAGGGCGACGGCGTGTGCGAGTCCTCCGGATGCAACTCCAAATACCAGGTCGCGCAGTTCTCGGGCGGGAAGAACGTATGCTACACGCGCTGGTGCCGCAACATCCCGAGCACGGCCAACGCGAGGGTCGGGAAGCCCGAGGACAAGGGCTGCGCCGGAGTCCTCACGCACCCGTACATAGTCTACAACTCCCAGCCGGGGTGGAACTGCGTCTATTGCGTGCGCTATCCGCCGCAGATCATAAAATAGGCCGCGGCGGCGGGCTTGACACCGGGGCGATGGTCGTATATTATGAGGGGGATGAGGAAGATTGTTCTGAAGAAAGACCCGGCGAAGCGCACCGTGTGGGAGCTTGTCGCCGCGGCGTTCGGCAGGGTGTTCCGCGAGCGCTCGTTCATCACCGCGAGGAACGGGGTGTTTTCGTACCATCGCATATCGCCCGCGCTCCAGTCCGTGCTCGTACTGTCCGCCGCCTGCGTCCTTTCGTGGGGCGTCCACGCCACCAGGGCGTACATAAGGAACTATAATATAATGAGCGACAAGGACTCGGCGATAAGGGAGGCGCAGGACAAGTTCAACTCGCTATACGCCGACATCCGCTCCTACCGCGACACCATCGGCGCCATAAGCAGGAAGATAGACCAGCAGTACGAGGAGCTGGCGGCCATTCTTCAAAAGGGCGGCGCGGTGTCCAAGGACGAGAAGGACCGCCTTATGCGCGCGCGCGTCCTGACTTCGGCCGAGCTGGGCTACGTCAACAAGTCCTTGGACGGGTTCGCGAGCGGGATATCGTGGGCGAGGCAGGCCTCCGCCGGCTATGCGGCCACTAAGAGCGAGCTGGAAAAGAGCATAGTCCTGAACGAGAACGTATATCTTAAGAAGCGCAACGCGGACCTGGAGAAGTCGATAAACGACATGACGGCGCTGCAGGGCGGCCTTATCGACAAGATAGTCGCCCTCGCGGACAACAGCATCGGCGACATAGAAAAGACCCTGACGCGCATAGACGCCGTGCTGTCGCAGATACAGCTCAAGGACCGCCCGGCGCTTATCCGCCGCGTGGCGCAGGAAAAGGACGAGGGGCTGGGCGGCCGCTATATCCCGCTGTCCGACATAGACCTGACGGACGAGGATCTTAACCGCAGGTTCAGGGACGCCAACCTTCGCGTCAATCTGTGGGAGGGGCTCAGCAAGGCCAAGACCATGCTTCCGCTCGGGATGCCGATAAAGACCGACAGCCGCATCACCTCGCCGTTCGGCGTGCGCGAGGATCCGTTCCTCCACGTCCCGGCGATGCACACGGGCATAGATTTCGCGGGCAACATAGGGACGCCGCTCTATTCGACCAGCCGGGGCAAGGTGGTGTACGCCGGTCCGCGCGGCGATTACGGCGACACGGTCGAGGTCTATCACGGCATGGGCTTCTCGACTATCTACGCCCACCTGAGCAGGATAACGGTCGTGAAGGGCGACGTCATAGACGAGGGGACGAAGGTCGGCCTGGCCGGCTCCACCGGCCGTTCGACCGCCGCCCACCTTCACTACGAGGTGCGGTACAACGGCCGTCCCCTGAACCCCTATTCGCTAGCCAAGGTGGAGAACTGAAATGTTCGGAATGACGAAGAAGATAGTGCCGTCCAGCATGGTGAGCTCGGCCACGACGATAAAGGGCCGCGTGTCCTCCGATTCCGAGCTGTACATCGACGGCACGCTGGAGGGCGAGGTTTCGGCCAAGGTGTTGATAGTCGGCATCAACGGCTATATCCGCAGCAATTCCATCCGCGCGGAAAAGATAGTCGTCCACGGCTCCGTGGACGGCAACATAAGCGCGTCCTCGGTCTACCTCGGCTCCACGGCGCGCATCAACGGCAACATCGTCCACCAGGATATTTCGATAGAGAACGGCGCGTACGTCAGCGGGGATCTGAAGCAGGAGAGGAAGTGATGGCGCGAAGGCTCGCCATCGCGTCCGACCACGGCGGCTTCGCGCTCAAGCGGTACATAGCGCGGCGCATGGAGTGCGTCGACCTCGGCCCGGAAAACGACGCGCCGGTCGACTATCCCGACTATGCGGCGAAGGTGGTGGATTTCGTGGCCGGGAACCCCGGTTCCATGGGCGTCTTGGCATGCCGTACGGGAACCGGCATGATGATCGCCGCGAACAGGGACAGGAGGGTGCGGGCCGCCCTGCTCTACAGCCGCATGTCGGCGATAAAGGCGCGGACCCACGAGGACGCGAACGTGGCGGTGCTGGCCGCCGGCCAGTTTTCGCGCCGCCAGAACCTCGCCTGGCTCAGGGTGTTCCTGGAAACTCCGTTCCCGAGGGTCGCGCGGCACATGCGTCGCATAAAAAAGATAAGCTAGCCCACTACCGGCCGGATCTTTTACTGTACTTGACGAAGGCTAATTTTCTAAAAACCTTTAAGAACATGGTGTCTAGTATGCCCTCGACCAGCCTCCTTCTACTTTCGAAATCGGACGGTCTCACGACTGGATAGGCATCGATGCTCGCGCCAGACGCCCGCGGATCGAAACGTGCAATCTTCGCGTCGTCGGCCGCGTCGTTTACGCGATCCGAATCATCATATAAATAAAGAGTGATCTTAAGGGGGCTGGTTTCATTGAGGACGAGTTTGGTGGCCGTGCCGCTCGGAACGATTATGTCGCGTTGCAGTTTCGTCATAATCCTGGATATCTGACGCAGCTTGATAGCGTCGGAGATGACCGGTATGGCCATGACTACGACGATTGACAGGCACAAGGTTGCAAGCAGCCGATTGCGCTTGAACGCCCGCTGGCGACCCGCGGCCATACGGGCCTCTTCCTCCTCCAGCTTGCGCTTTTCCTTGGCCTCGAACTGCGCATTCTGTTCGGCCATGGCTAGTCGGCGCTCCGCCAGCTCTTTCTGTTCAATTGCCATGAGCCCTCTGACCAGCGCGGCGGATTTTGCATCCTGGGCGGCCTTTTCCTTTCTAACGCTCTCTTCCTGTTCGGCAACTTTCTTCGCCTCAAGCTTGGCGATTTTATCAATCTCGGCCTTATATTCGGACCAAAGCTTGGCCACGTTCGGATTGCGGCCATACTCTGCCCAGAATTGTTTCTTTGTCATGCCGTATTCGATTTCAGCCATTTTTCGTCCCCATATCGTCGATGGTTTGTCCGGCGCGCGAAGAAGTTCATGCGCTTCGTGCATAATCGCTCCGCGTTGCTTCCGATTCAAATTGACAAATATAGCGAATAACCCGCTTTTGTCAACGATATTTTTAGCCGCTTCAGAAATAGATTTCGACTCCGGCGGCGGCTATTGCGCCTACAAAGGCCGCGCCGTCCTCCGTGCGGTAGGTCATGCGCCCCGCGCTGCCTAGGATGTCCAGGCCGTCCAAGAGCGACCAGCGCCATGACAGGAGAACAAACTCCGCCCTGTCGTCTCCGGCCGCCGCGCGCGAGCCCTCGGCCGAAGAGCGGTAGCAGGAAAGGCTCGTCTTCAGCGGCCCCGTCTCGTACGCCACGCCGTAGTCGAGGGAATATCCTTCGTCGGAGCCGACCCCGTACTCGCCGTGCTCCAGCACGCGGCGGCCCGACGCGGAGAGCTGCCACCCGTGGAGATAGAATTTCATGCCGGCCGAGTATTCTTCGCGGGACGCCGCCTGCGAGCGGCCGGGATAATCGACATTTTGGAATTTCGCGCCGCCCAGCGCTATGGCGAATGCGTCGCCCGCGGAATACTTCGCGTTTGCGCTCCACGCGCGTCCGAAATCGTCGCCGCCCTGTCCCGGCATATAGCTTCCCGCGGCTTGGAATCCGGCGACTGGGGCTGATACGGCGTTAAGCTTGTTTGCGTACTGGTCGGTCCTTATCGCGGTGGAATCTAGGAACGAGAATCCGCCTGGCAGGATGGACCGCGCGAAGTGGTATGTGTCCGTGACCAGCAGCGGCCCGACGTCCGGCGCGGATATGTGCATCTTGCGCGTGATGTTCTTGGCCCGGCCTATTTCCACGCGGCCGAGCGGGCCTTCCGAGAACACGTACGCCTCGCCGAAGGGCTTGGTCCTGTCCCTGCCCGGATAGGTGACGAGCTGGGCCGTGGCGCCGAGCGATAGCCCGCCGCCGAAATCGTGGCCGGCCGAAGCCTCGAGCCTGCCGTGCCTGGACAGGTCAAGCCCGTCCTCTCCGAGGCCGTCGTATATCGCGTATCCGGTCGCGTATCCGCTAAGTGACAGGGTTTCCCGCCCGTCGCTTGAGGCGAGCTCCGCGCCCGGCGCCGCAACGCTTGCGCAAAGCGCCGCAACGAACAGGATTTTTTCGAAACCGAGCAATTGCTTTTCCTCTCTGGCCGGTGTATTCTATCACGCGGCTATGGAATTGCCACACAAAAAATTGCTGCTGCTCGCGTGCTGCGCGCCCTGCTCTGCCGGAGCGGTGGAGGCGTTGGCCGGGGGCGGCGCCGAGGGCGCGACGGTACTGTTTTACAATCCGAATATATTCCCGGAGGAGGAGTATTTGAGGCGCAAGGCCGGGGTCGCGCGCGTATGCGAGACATTCGGCGTTCCGGCCGTGGATTTGGACTACGAGCCCGAGGCCTGGGCCCGCGCGGTGAAAGGGCTGGAGCGCTGTCCGGAAAGGGGGGCGCGCTGTTCGGCGTGCTTTTACCTCCGCCTCGCCCGCGCGGCAAAGTACGCGGCCGGGAACGGGTTCGAATGTTTTTCCTCCACATTGGGCTTTTCGCGGTTCAAGGACGCGGGCCAGGTGCTCCTCGCCGCCAAGAGGGCGCAACGGGACTTCGGCGTCCCGTATGCCGACATAGGCTGGCGCTCGCTCTCCGCCCGCACGGATGAGATAGTGCGCGAAAGCGGCATATACCGCCAGAAATACTGCGGCTGCAAGTTCAGCTTGAAAACGGCGCGATCGTAATATATCATGTACCTGCACTGGGAAAGGTGCCGGGCTTCAAAAACCCGCATAGAAAACGCGCCGTCCGGCGCATCCCCCGAAAGGGGAGTCTTTGGCGTATGTCCAGGGAGAAATCCTAAAGGCCAGAGAGGTCATTTCTATGTGATTTTTTGAACTCCCCGCCTTTTTCCGAAAACGAAGGAGAAGGGGGCAAAATGCGCTATTTTTCATTGCTTATACTCGGAATGTTTTCCTCCTCCGGGGCCCGCGCGGCTTACCAATGCCTAAACTGTCCGCCCGGGGCATACGCCGACGCCGGAAGCACCGGAGCGTGCATAACCTGTCCCGCGAATTATTACTGTCCCGGAGCCACGATAAGGATTGCGTGCCCGGCGGGAACTACGTCCGCGGCCGGGGCAATGTCGAAGAACGATTGCCGGATAGTGCAGATCCCATCCGCCCCGGCAACCGGAGGATGTACCGCGACCAACCCAGTGGTGAAAGTGGATGGGGAATTTCTAAAAAACTACGATACCAGGGGCATAGATTACTCGCTCTGGACCTGTTCGTCGGTTGGCAACAGCGCCGCAGCAACCGTGACGAATCTAGGAAACTGCGGTCCCGGGAAATATTGCTATTGCAGATTGCATGGCTCGAACGGATGGTCGGATAAATGGATTATGATGGCCGCAATAGCCACTGATACTGGGTGTGCAAGCGTATGTTCTACTCATTGCGACTTTACGAGACAGACTTACAACCCCCAATACATATGGCAGAATTACGTCGACGTGGCATGGTAGCGCCCGCATAAATCCCCTTGACAATCCGCGCGGAGCCTGTATAATCCCGCCCGACGCCGAGAAAGAAGATGTGAGTAGGGCTCTCCTGCCCGATAAGCTTCTCGCCCTTGACTGGGACTATCGGGCAACCAGGCCGCAGCGGGCGTTGGAAACAGCCGCGGGGCCCGAAAAAGGAGCATTAATGTCCAAAAGACTGTCTTCCAAGCACAAGCTTGACCGCCGTTATGGCGTGAACGTATGGGCAAAGCCCAAATCCCCCGTGAACAAGAGGAAGTACAAGCCCGGCCAGCACGGCCCCACCGCCCGCGTGAAGCAGACGGAGTACGGCCGCCAGCTCGCGGCGAAACAGCTCCTGAAGGGCTATTACGGGAACATTTCCGAGCGCAAGTTCCGCTCGTACTACGACGCGGCGCTCAAGGGCAGGGGCGACACGGCCCAGGGCATAGTCGGCCGGCTGGAAAGCCGCCTCGACGCCATAATATACCGCGCGAACTTCGCGCCGACCGTCTTCTCCGCGCGCCAGCTGGTGAGCCACGGGCACGTCCGCGTCAACGGGCGTCGCGTGACCATAGCGTCCTTCGCGGCGAAGCCCGGCGACGTCGTGGCCCTGGACGAGAGGGCGTGGAACATTCCTGCCGTGCTCCAGGCCGAGAACAACAAGGACCACGTTGTTCCGGAATACCTTTCCGTGGAGGCCAAGAAGAAGGCCGCGACGTTCGTGCGCGTCCCCGCGTTCGAGGAGGTTCCCTACCCTGTCCAGATGCAGCCGAACCTCATAGTCGAGTTCTATTCCAAATAGCGCAGAAGCGCCCCTCGAAGGGGGTTTGGCGGGGCTCGTTTTCAACGGCCGCCCCGCGCGAGGCGGGGTATGGTCTTTCCCGGTTCAATTTCCTTGACCTTGCGGCCGGCTTCCGCTATACTTCCGCCCATGGAAACCGAGCGCATAATGACAGCCAAGCGCATGGACGAGGATCGCGAAAGCGTGCGCCCGCTCAAGCTTTCCGGCTTCGTAGGCCAGGATGGCATAAAGGAGAACCTGAAGGTTTTCATAGATTCGGCCGTCAAGCGGGGCCGTCCGCTGGACCACTGCCTGCTCTACGGCCCGCCCGGGCTTGGCAAGACGACGCTCGCGGGGATAATCGCGAACGAGATGGGCGCTGGTTTCCGCTCTACCAGCGCGCCCATGTTCACGAAGGTCGGCGATCTGGCGGCGATATTCACCAACCTGGAGCAGGGCGACGTCCTGTTCATAGACGAGATTCACCGCCTTCCCGCGGCGGTGGAGGAGGTCCTCTATTCGGTGATGGAGGATTTCAAGCTCGACCTCATCATCGGCGAGGGGCCGGCCGCGCGCACGGTCAAGATCGACATAGTGCCGTTCACGCTTGTCGGCGCGACCACGCGCACGGGGCTTCTCTCCAATCCGCTGCGCGAGCGTTTCGGGATTCCGCTCGGGCTCGGATTCTATTCGCCCGCCGACCTTGCCGCGATAATCCGGCGCTCGGCCGAGATTTTGGGGATAAGGCTCGACGCCGGCGGGGCGGACACGATCGCCGCGCGCTCCCGCGGGACGCCGCGCATAGCCAACCGGCTTTTGCGGCGCGTGCGCGATTTCGCGATAGCCGGGGGCAGGGAGCTCATCGACGCGGGGCTCGCCGACGATTCGCTGGCCAGGCTTTCGGTGGACGCCTCCGGCCTGGACGCGCTCGACCGCCGGTACCTGTCGCTGATAGTCGAGAACTACGGCGGCGGTCCGGTGGGGATAGAGACTCTCTCCGCGCTTTTGTCCGAGGACGCGGGGACCATAGAGGACGTGATAGAGCCGTACCTGCTCCAGACCGGGCTGCTGCAGCGCACTCCGCGCGGCCGCGTGATAACGGCGAAGGCCTGCCGGCACCTCGGGCTGGACGGCAAATTTGGAAAAAATGAATTTGGAAAAAAGGAGGGCATGCTGATATGACCGGAAAACTTACGAGGGAATCTCTCATCGGGCAGAAGATGGAGGCCGTGCACTGGATCCAGACGCAGGATTTGAATCCGTACGGGTTCGCGTTCGGCGGGATGATAATGAGCAAGTTCGACGAGATCGCGACGCTCCTCGCGGTACAGGCCACGACCCGCAACTGCGTGACGGCGCACGTGAACGCCGTGGATTTCAAGTGCCCGATAATGCTCGGCGACATGCTCAAGCTCAAGGCCGAGATAGTGGACGTCGGCCGCGCGTCGATAAGGATAGCGGTCGGCATGTACAAGTGGTCCAGGTCCGACGCCAAGGAGACTCTGGTGTCGCCGCCCTCCGTGATAGTCATGGTGTGCATGGACGAAAGTTTCAAGCCGACTCCGATACTGGGATGATGCCATGGATATAAAAGCGAACTTCGGGACTATAAGGGACGGCGTGCACCGCTTTCCGGCGCACGTGTACTACAACCACACGGACGCCGGCGGCATAATGTACTATGCGAACTACCTGCGCGTGGCCGAGGAGGCCAGGTGCGCGCAGTTCAGGCTCCTCGGCATAACGGGCGGGCCGGAGCGCGGCGATTTCGTCGTGCGCTCGTGCCGCGCGGAGTATATAAGGTCGGCCAGGCTCGGCGACGACCTTGTGGTCGAGAGCAAGTACGTCAAGGTAGGGCGCGCCTCCGCCGACATAGTGCAGAAGTTCTATAACGAGGGCGAGCTCATCACCCAGATTGAGATAAAGGTCGTGTTCGTGAGCCTGAAGGGCGTTCCGACGCCAGTGCCGATACCGCCGGAGATAAGGGAGAAGCTGAAATGACTATGCAGGATTCGGGCGCCTCCATGTTCGAGACCGTGGCCGCGGCCTCTTTGTCGCTGTGCCTGGTGGCCGGCGCGGTGGCGATATACAACCGGAACAACGCGACTGTGCGCCGCACGCGCTTCATAGAGCAGCTTGGCGAGATAGGGGAGAGGATGCAGAGGATATTCTACGGCCAGAACATCCAGACGACCGACGACGCGATAAAGGGCCTGGCAGTGCACGGCGTGTCCCTGCGCGATCCGTGGGACGTCGAGATGACCGTCGAGAAGGTTGAGAACTGCATCGCCGTAACGGCGCACGGTCTCTCGGACGGCGACTGCGCGTATCTCAGGAAGCAGGCGCCGAGCCCGTGTTCGCCCGCGGTGGTGAACGACCTTCCGGAATCCGGGGAGTGCGCGTCCGGATCGAACGACCTGTCCGTTTATTTCAGCGCCCGGATGCGCCACGGCGGTTGACGCGCCCCGCGATTCATGCTATACTTCCGTCGGGGGAGATGCATGGCGTTCCTAGGCAAATTGTTCGACGACGACGCCACTGGCGAGCACCATCGCGCCGCAAGGTGGCTTATGATCGCGTTCGTGATACAGGGCGTCGTGACCTGGGCCGCGTGCATACTGTCGTTTCCGCTGTCGTACATAGTGGAGCGCGGGTGGGATTTTTCGCGCCTGTACGACAAGAAGGTCCTGGAATACTTCGACTTCATCGTGCGCACCGGGGGCTTCGGCGTCCTGTTCAGCTATTACTGGTGGGGCCTGGCCTACGTCGCGGGCAAGACCGCGAGCATAATCCCGGTGCTTCCGCTCGCCTCCATTCCGGTGGTGGAGGTGATGCTCCGCGGGCTCAACCCCTACAACACCGTCTGGAATCCGGCCGAGGACGCGCGCGTGGCCGAGGACAGGATAATCAAGAAGATGGACGGCATAATCACCACGGCCAAGGAGGGGCTGATGATAGTGCTGGGCACGTGGAAGGGGAAGTTCCTGAAGCTCAGGGAGACGCTGTCCGTCCTGTGCTTCGCGCCGCCCGGCACCGGAAAGTCCACGGCCGTCGTCATACCGACGATATTCGAATGCGACACCGTCTCCATGATAGTCAACGATCCGAAGCCGGAGCTGTGCTACATAACGTCGGGATACCGCTCGCGCGTCGGGCCGGTGTTCATAATCAACTGGGGACAGGAGGACGAGCCGGACAAAGGCGTGTTCTATCCGTCGTGGAATCCGCTTTCCCCCGGCACCATTCCGACGAACGAAGCCGAGCGCGACATGTACATCGACTCTATGGTCAACGTGTTCGTGCAGGATCCGAAGGGCTCGACCAGCGATCCGCACTGGACCAACACCGGCCGCGCCGCGCTGTCGGGCTTCCTCAACTTCATAGTGTCCAAGGTCGAGAAGGCCCTCGCGAACGACTATTTCTTCGGCAAGATGAGGGACGGCGCGTTCACGGTCGAGGACGCGGCGAGCCTCGAGGAATACTACCTGGACATGAAGGACAGCTATTCCCGCGGCGCACTCACCCTTCTGCGCGATGGGAAGCTCAGCGCCAAGAACTACGTGGCCATAGGCACGTGGCAGAACATCCCGAAACCATGGATAGGCATGGAGCCGAGCATCCCCATGATGATCGACTGGATCACGGAATCCCAGATAAACATCACCGAGGACGTGAGGAGGCGCAAGGAGAGCGGCGACCAGATGGCGGCCCTTGCCGATCCGATGAAGGAGATGCTGGACGCCTGCGTGGCGGAGGCGAGCCACTACGGCTACGCCCAGCGTTCGATAACCGAGCTCGCGCAGCTGGCGGCCACTCCGGACAAGGAGCGCGGCTCCATCATGTCCACGGCGCTTACCGGCGTGAACATATTCAAGAACCGCGCCGTGCGCCAGAGGACGAAGCGGAGCGACTTCACCTTCCGCGACCTGCGCGGCATGGTCGACCCGAAGGACGGCAAGATAAAGCCGGTCACCATATACCTGTCCGTCAACCAGACCGACGCCCGCGCGCTTGGCGTCATAACCGGCGTGTTCGTCGAGCTCATGTCCAACTATCTTGTCTCCACCCCGCCGAACAAGGTCCTGGACAAGAAGGGGACGGCTGCCGGGCCATATCCGATACTGTTCGTCCTGGACGAATTCCCGCAGATGCCGAAGCTCCAGGCGGTCATAGACGGCCCCGCGATGGGCCGCGGCATGAAGGTCTCCTACCTGCTTATAGCGCAGGACCTGGCCCAGGTAGCCATAGGCTACGGGAACGAGCAGTATATAGAGACCCTCATGTCCACGACAGCTATAAAGATACTGCTGACCCAGAACAATGACAAGATAGCGGCCAGGTTCTCCGATGCCGTGGGCACCATGGCCATAGTGGGCAGTATAGCCAAGGATAACACCGCGCACGCGGCGTTCGACGTCAAGGAGGAGTTGTCGTCGAGCAAGAAGGCGGCCATGTCGAGCGCGAAGATCCGCGGTTTGAAGTTCGACCAGCAGCTGGTCATAGTCCAGGGCTTCCCTAAGAACCCGGTCATCGCCGGAAGCCCGAGGTACTACCTCGACCCGAAGCTTTTGGCCAAGTCGAAGATTCCGCCCGCGCCCGCCCTGCCGCCGTGGCTCAACCGGCATCATGTCGAGGGCTGATTATATTCCCTCCTGCGGCTGGCGCTTGACTTGGGGGCCGCCGCGTGGTAGACTTCTTAAAGGAGGGCAAAGAAGATGAAAAGATCGCTATATCTGTTCCTGGTCTTGTCAGCCGCGTGCAACGCCGAGCCGGCGCGGGAGGTTTCCGTCACCGGCACCTGCGTGCGCGAGGTGAAGTCGGACAATACGCGCGTGGACATAGACGTTGACAAGGCCGTCTCGAGCGGGCTGAAGATGCTCAAGGCCGTGGTGGACAAGGGCTCGGACATATACGAGAAATCGCCCAAGAAGGAATATTCCGTCGAGACCAGCGTCAAGGTTTCCTCCGGCGGGGACAGCCGCGAATATTCCGCGCCGTTCAAGATAAGCGTGCCGCAGGTTTCCGACGAGGACATATCGGGCTTCATGGACGCCGTTACCGCGGAGCTGCCCGACGCGGACGAGGTGTTGAAGGTTTCCGCGGATTCGGACATACCCGAGGATAAGCTCCGCGCGGAGCATGCTTCCTGCGCGCGAGAGGCCCTGGCCGACGCGAGGGCGAAGGCCGAGGAGCACGGCGCCATAGTCCGCGTGAAATCTATGGAGGAACAGGCCGAAATGAAGGATTCGACGCTGACCGTGAAGATACGCGCGTCGTTTGAAATAAAATAAATGTTCGTCACGACAACCAACATACTTCTGTACTTCGGGATGGGCTTCATAATGAGCAGCATGGTGTTCCTGGCCGGATTCGACAGGAATCCGTAGGTTTTTCCGGGTCTGAAGGCTGAAAAGAATCCCGGCCGGGCCTAGCGCCTGGCGCCGTATGCGGCGTTAAGGAACGTCGCAGAATTGTCGGCGGCGTGGTACGCGATCCCTATGGTTCCGTTGACTTCCTGGAGCAGGTTGAATGGATTGGTCCTGTCGGCGTGCTTGTCGAAATATCCGCCGTAATAGTACGACGTCATGGAGGCGGCCTTCGTGGTACCCGCCGACGTCCACCCGTCGAACCACAGGTCGCTGCTTCCTAGCGCCGTCGGCGTTCCGACTACGAGGGTCGGGGGCAGGTCCGTGTTCGCGGAGTACGAGTTCTTGAGCGTGAGCGAGTACCAATCCTTGCCTTGCTCGTCCTTGAACGCGACGTCCAGCTGTTCATAGCGCCCCGCCCCGCCCTGCGCAAGGGTGAACACCGCGCTGCCGTAAAGCTCCTTGACCAGGGGGACGCCCTGGGTGTTGTTGTACCCGACGGCATTATAGAACCTGTCGTCGGTGGTGCAGGATGTGCACGCGCCGTAGTTATACGTGTCGTTCACCCTTTGTACGCTGTCGTAATGCACGGCGCCGCCCGCGGCCTTGCCTGTGAAGGTAAGCGTCTGCGTACCGGAATTTGCGAGGTACTGCCTGGCTATGGCGTTCTGGCGGTAGTTTCCGAATCCGCCGACGAACGGCTCTATGGTTATTATGTTGAAGCTGTCGTTTTTCGAGGACAAGCCCGTGACGGTATGCGCCGATTTGACCCAGTATCCGAAGTCCGAGAACCACAGCTTGTCCTTCTTGACCTTGGTCCCGACCGACGGGCCGGCCAGCACCGTGCGGACGTACACCTTGTCTATCGGCAGGTATCCTTCCGGCTGCGAGGTGGTCGTCGTGGTGTAGTTGCGGTAGGAATATGTCTGGTACTCGTCGCCGGTGTTGGGAGTGCCGTCCGGATCGTGGTGGGTGGTCAGCAGTTCGGAGTGGTCGTAATACTCGTCGCCGGTGTTGGGAGTGCCGTCCGGATCGACGAGGACCGCCGGATATTCGTCGCCGGTGTTGGGAGTACCGTCCGGATCGACGAGGGTTGGGCTGCCGTTATGTCCGTTCTTTACCATGGTCGTATCGCCCGGAAGGGGCTGGGACAGCAGCAGGTATCCCTTTTCGTCCTGCTTGGCGTATATTAGGGGATGGGTGCCGTCCTCCTTGTTGAAGGGATTGTACGGGTCTATGTATTCGTCGGAAACCAGCGGAAGGTCCATGCGTATTTCCGCATTCCCGGTCCAGGCCGAGAAGTTCGATGCGGCGCCCCTGGGCGATGCTCCGGCGAACCAGAACGTGCTCTCGTCCACCTTGGGCAGCGCTCCGGCCGTGCCGTACTGCACGAACCTAAGCCCGTCTATGAACAATGAAAGGACGTGTTCCTTGCCGTCCGTGCCGGTATAGGCGTAGTCGGACCTGAAACCGAGTATGTTCGCGCCGCTGTCCGTGACATATCCGGCGGAAAGCCCGTTGGCGCTCGAGAGCTCGGCGTCCGCCGGGTCCATGTCGTGGTGCAGCCCTATGGCGTCGTTGGACAGTTCCGTATTGTACGACAGGTCCATGCTGTTGCCAAGGGAGGAGGACGATCCGCCCCCGCTTCCCGAGCCGTGGCCGCCTGTTGTGCTTCCGCTGCTGCCTCCTCCGCCCGAGCTTCCGATAGAGCAGGCGCACAGGGAAGCAAGCAGAAAATTCAAAACGACCCCTCGCATATCCGCCTCCTTTTTTGGGTATTATATCACATTTTCCGGCCCCGGGCAAGATATTTCGCCCGGGCCTTGCGGATTGCGCGGGAACGTGGTATAATGCCGGGCATGAAGAAGATTGTCCTGTCGCTTCTGGTCCTTGCCGCGTGCAGCGCGGACGAAACGGTCCGGCTTGGCCCGGACGAGATAGCGCGCATGGGCTCCACGCGCCAGCTGGCCGATCTTTCGTTCCATGTCCCGAACGAAAGCCACCAGTTCATAGAGCTCGCCGGGGACATATCGTTCGTCGCGCGCGGGGACGGGCGGACGCTCGACTACGTCATGCTGTCCGATTCGTCGGGGCTGGAGAGCAAGTTTCCGGTGAACAGTTTCCGCCGGCTCGGAAACGGGTTCCTTGAATCCGACATAGTCCAGACCTCGCCCATATACGGGTGGGAGGATTCCGACGGCACGTGGTACTATGACGTATCGTCCGAGGCCCTGGTTTCGGACTACGGCGCTCCGGCGTCCGATGTAAAGCTCGGCCAGGCCAGGCTGAACATGAAGCTCCTGCTAGGCGGCGCGCAACACAAGATGGCCTACGCCGATTTCGGCATGTTCGTCGGCGTCACGGACATACGCGTCGGGAGCAGCCAGGGTACGCTCGTCCCCAAATACATCCCGTTCGTCGCGTCGTTCGAGCAATACAGGACAAGCTCGCTTCCCGCGATGTTCTCCGCCACGTTCGATGGGGGGGCCGTCGCGTCCGTGGCCCGGGGCGGCTCGGGCGCGTCGCGCGCGCTTTTGGGCTCGGCCCGGCTTTCGGTCGACACGGCGGCTGTAGTTGGCTCGGGCAAGCACGAATCCCTGCGCGTAAGCTTCGACGACTATTACACCATAACGTTCAACGATTCCGGCAAGGCGTTCGTGTCCGGGAGCAACGGGCTGGGGATCGACTTCAACATCCACGGCGGGTGCAAGGCCGGATGCTACGGCGACATAACCAGCATAGGGTATTACGGTCCGACCGCCGCCAGCCGCCCGGTCGAGGCCGCCGGATACTTCTTTTTCAAGGACTCGGACTACGGCGGCGCGATCAGCATAGAGGGCGTCTTCGGGGTGAAGGTCAAATAGTTTTTCCTTGATTTTTCCATCGCGAACTGTATGATTTGCCTAGCCGCGGAAGGTTGGCAGAGCGGTAATGCAGCGGCTTGCTAAGCCGTGATGGGTAACCATCCATAGGTTCGAATCCTATACCTTCCGCCATCCGTCCCCGCGCGCCCGGTTGCGGCGGGGCGTAACGAACAGGAGCGCCATGCCGAAATTCAAGTCCGATTTCATGCGAGAGATGGAAGCCCGCGGTTTTCTGAACCAGAGCACGGACTTCGACGGGTTGGATGGGCATTTTGCCACGGGGAAGCGCGCGGCGTACCTCGGCTGCGACCCTACCGCGGACAGCCTGCATGTCGGGCACATCATCCCCGTGATGATGATGCGCTGGCTCCAGCGCTTCGGGCACCGGCCCATACTGCTGGCCGGCGGCGCGACCGGGTATATCGGCGACCCGGACAAGGATACCGAGCGTCCGCTGCTTACCCCGGAAATAATCGCCGCGAATGTGCGCGGGCTCAAGCGCTCGTATGAGAAATTCCTCGACTTCAAGGGAAGCGGCGGCGCCGTCATGGCCGACAACTACGACTGGTTCAGGGACATGGGCTACCTCAGGTTCCTGCGCGAGGTAGGCACGCTCGTATCCGTCAACAAGCTGGTTACGCTCGACCGGATCAAAAAGCGGCTGGACGCCGATTTGCACCTGAGTTTTCTCGAGCTCAACTACCCGCTTCTGCAAAGCTACGATTTCATGGTGTTGTACGAAAAGTTCGGCTGCAGCGTGCAGATTTGCGGCGCGGACCAGTGGGGCAACGCCATCGGCGGCGTGGATCTGATACGCCGCAAGAAGGACGCCGACGCGTTCGTCCTTTCCGCTCCGCTGCTCCTGGCCGCGAACGGCAGGAAGATGGGCAAGAGCGAAGGCAACGCTGCGTGGGTCAACGACGACAGGGCTAGCTCGTTCGAGTATTACCAGTTCTTCCGCAACGCCGACGACGCCATGGTCGGCCGGATGCTGCTTTTGTTTACGGAGCTTCCGCTTTCCGAGATAGCCAGGCTTTCCGCGCTTGAGGGCGCGGAGATAAACGAGGCCAAGAAGGTGCTGGCGTTCGAGGCGACCAAGATGTGCCGGGGCGAGAAGGAGGCGCTTGCCGCCGCCGAGACCGCGCGCCAGGCGTTCGAGCAGGGCGCCGCGGGCGAGGGCCTGCCCCGCGTGGAGGTAAGGGCGCCGGTCGGCATAGTCGACGCGGCCGTCGCGGCCGGCCTAGCGTCCTCGAGGTCCGAGGCCAGGCGCCTGATAGCCGGCGGAGGGCTTAGCGTAGGCGGCGCGAAGGTAAAGGACGAGAATATGGTCCTGGATTTCAGGGGCGAGGTCGTACTCGCCCTCGGGAAAAAGAAGAAGGTGGTGCTGACCTGTAATAAAGATTAAACTTCTCGAAACAGGCGGGCTTTGCCCGGTTTTTCGAGGCGGATTGAAGGAATTTTCAAGCAAGGTTTCCAAGAACCGCGATTGCCTGGAAATTTTCCGATTAAAATACGGCGGGAAAG
>JAITSG010000001.1 GCA_031288035.1 Rickettsiales bacterium
GATCGATGGCCGAGTTCGCCGTGGCGAGGGTGGTCTTGGCGTCGGCGAGCTGCTTTGCTACACTGTTGCCCGTGGGATTATCCTTGTCTCCACCTGGTCCGTACAGTGTATCGTTCAGAGCATCTATGTCCGCATTGGACTTGGCCAACGCGGCGAGGACGGCATCGACATCCGAAAACTCTGCGAGGGTCAGCTTGCCCGCTATGGCGTCGAGCTGGGCCCTCAGGTCGGCAATCTGAGTTTCCAAGCCCGGTATCGTGGTGTCGTTCGCCGTGGCGAGCTGGGCCCTCAGGTCGGCAATCTGAGTTTCCAGGCCCGGTATTGTGGTGTTGTTCGCCGTGGCGAGCTGGGCCGTCAGGTCGGCAATCTCGCCGGTAAGCGTCGAAATATCCGCTATTATCGCATCGGCTTCTGCCGCTGTCTTGCCGGAGGCAATCAGCTTCTGTCTTATCCCGTCGATTTTAGCCTGGGCCACGTTCCTTTCGGCCGTGAGCGTGTCGATCTGACCCTGCTTGGCCTTGATCTGCTCCTCAAGCTCACCTATCTGGGCCTCCAGCTCGGCTTTACCCTCAGTCGCGGCGGTCAGGTCGGCCTCGAGCTTGATTTTCTGGGCCTTCAGCTCCTCGTTCTCCTTTTCGAGCCTGCCTTTCTCGGCGTTGGCCGCGTCCAGCTCGTCCTGAAGCGGATTGGCGCACGCCGCCAGCGTAGAGGCCAGCGCTGCTCCGCCGATGCCGAGAAGGGCCGACAGAGTAAGCGCCGATGCCGTGCGCTCGAACGGCTTCTTCTTTTTGATCTGGGCTGCGCGCTTGGCTGCATAGGCGCGGTCCTTAGCAGAGTTTTTTGTACTGCTCCACAACCAGAGTGCTTCATTGAGATCTCTGATTACGCCGTGGCTGACGCGCCTAATCTTCTTCGGGTTCGATTTACTTTGGGCCATTTTTACCTCCATGGTCTCGGGTTGAGTTAGCTCATCTTACCTTGTACGAATAAAATTTGTCGATATTTTACATCCAGTTGACAAATTCGTCAAGTGTTTTGTTGAGAAATTATTTCTAATTTTGGGGGGACGGCTGTTCGGCGGGTGGCTGGGCGGTAGTTCGACAGCAATTTGGAGTTGTGAATTAACAACTAATTCTCGTAAAGGTTGTGTTAACGAAGGTTGGGTTTTTAAAGAAAAAATATTTAATTGAGTCTTTGATAAAATAGCGCTACCCCCTGATATAAAATAATACTCCCGTAGAAACGGATTTTCAAGAAGCTATTTCCCGGCCTTTTTCAGACCGTCGGCGGTGTTATCTCAAAGGACGCAGACGTAGACCTATCGCACAATAGCCTTGACTCTGCGCCTTATTTATGCTACGCAGGAATCGAACCGCGTTAAAAAAGGGGGTGTATCATGGCTGAAAAATCATATCATGTTACATACAACAAGGCCCAGGGATGCTGGCAAGTCAAGGCCGCCGGCGCCGAAAGGGCTTCGTTCACCAGCCCGACCAAGCCGGAGGCAATCGCCAGGGCGAAGCAAATCGCCCGCAACAGCGACGCGACCCTGTACGTCCACAATATGAACGGACAGATAGCGAGAGCGTAGCCCACCAGGCCGGAAGGACGCGCAGCCGGAATAACATGGGCGCATCGGAAAGCGATCGCCCGGCGAGGCTCCGGCGTTTTCTAATCCCGGACGCCCGCTTCGTTCCGACTTCCTCATTTTCGAATCCTGCTCTCATCGAACGACGAGCGCCATCAGGCCGATAAACAACGGACTGGTTATTTCCGGGTTATTTCAATAACTTCTCCCCGCCGTTTGCATAATATTCAATTTACTTATTGACAAATTAATTTTATAGTCTATATAAAAGGCAGTTCCCGAGAGGCCGTTGATTAGTTTGTCAACTTGCGCTAGAACGATGGGGCTTTATTAATAGCCGTTAGGAGGTAGAAATATGATGAAAGATTTTGATGAAGAGCGGAAGGCGGACAGCCCTGCCGCCGGCCCATCGCCGGATACTCTTGGTGGTCAGTCGCCGCAAACCAAGGAGGCCTTGAAAGCCAAGATACAGGAGGTGAATCATCTGATTGATATCTTTCGGACCATCAGCGTAGACGGCATATCCAGCATATCGCGGTGTGGTACTATCGGCGATTTTGCCAATGTCTTTGAAGCCAAGGAGGCCTTAAAAGCCAAGATAGAAGCTTTGAATTGCCAGATTGAGGCCCTTCAACCGGGAGCATCCTACTACGACAAGGCTTGGTTTGAAGGCTACGAGGCGCACAGGGCTAAGCTGAGGGACTTGAAGGTGCAGGACGAAACTATGTCTAACTACGACAAGGCTTGGTTTGAAAGGTGCGAGGCGCAGATGGAGAAGGTGAGGAATTCTAAGGTGCGCAGCACGATTGAAGACTTGCTTGTTGGCGATGACTTGTTTGTTGGCGATGATTTTGGAAATAGTATAAGAAACTTAGCGCCACCGCGTATTGATAACTTGCTTAAGATAAGAAACTCAATGCCGCCGCTTCCAAAAATTGGCGTTTTGACTCCGGTGTATAGGGGTGAATTGCCGGATTTAAGGTATGTGGTTATGAATACAGGAGCTCACGAATCGCAGGCCGGCTCTGCCAAGAGCGACGAGACTCATGCAGGCGCCGCCGATGTCCCCAGGAAGAGTGCAAGCGCCGCCGGCATATTCAAGAATATTGCAAGGAAATTTTGGGAAAAGGTTTGCGGACGATAAAGGATTATGCAGATAACGACGCCCGGCCCTAGTGCCGGGCTTTTCATTTAGAACAGGCATGAGCGGCATATGGTATTGACGTAAGAATCATCGAATAAGCCAATCATACTTGCTCTTTCATTTCTTAGCGCCCGGATCGCCGCCCCGAACGCTCTTTCGAGATGCTCTTGCCCCGAACGCCTTCATAATCTTTTTCGGCACAGCTATTTCCGTTATCTCGCCCGGCCCGAGCCCGTCCAGGCCTATGCCCGCGTACGATATGCGCACAAGGCGGCTTACCTCATGGCCCAGGCTCTCGAATATCCGCCTGATCTCGCGGTTCTTGCCTTCGGACAGGCCGACCCGGAGCCATGCGTTGGTCGACTGCTCGCGCTCAAGCCTCGCCTTCACGCCCTTGTACCGCACGCCGTCTATCTCCGCGCCGTTTGCGAGAGAGGCTAGGGCGGCGGCGGCCGGAATTCCGCGAACGCGCACTCTGTACACGCGCTCGAAGTCGCCCATCTCCATAAACCGCTGGAACTCGCCGCTGTTGGTCAGGAGCAGCAGGCCCTCGGAGTTCAAATCAAGCCGCCCTATGGAGAGCAGGCGGCCGTATCCACCGCCTATGTCGTCGAAGACCGTGCGGCGGTTATGCTCGTCGTGGTGCGTGGTGGTAAGCCCGGCGGGCTTGTAATACTTGAACAGCCGCAACGGTTCCGGCGGAGGCAGCGGGTTGCCGTCGACCTCCACCCTGTCCGTCGGGGACACGTCGAGCGCGGGCGAGGCTATCACTTGCCCGTTCACGGACACGCGGCCGGCGAGAATCATGCGCTCGGCGTCCCGGCGGCTGGCTTGGCCCGAATCGGCGATGGCCTTGGCTATCCTCATAATAAATCAAAATTCGGCCCTCCATCTTCGGAGGTGCTCCGGCGCCTTTCCCGCCGTATTCCAATCCTGAAGTCTTCAAACAACAACAGCCTTTGGCAGCCTTGCCTGAAAATTCCTTCAATCAGCCTTTGAGACCGCCGTACACGCCGCCGGTTCCAGAGAAACCGTTTCACTGCCTCCTGCCCGCCGCATAACACAGCGAAAGCAGCGCCTGCCTGGCTATCGCCTCGGCCGGCATCCCGGTAGTGCGGCACTGCGCCTGGGCGTCGACCAGGCGCGATATGGAGGCCTCGAGCCTCTTTGAATTATGCATGCGCAGCTGGCGCTCGAACCGATCGCGGACTTTCCAAAACTCCGCCATGGCCACCGCGCCGACGGACTTGCCGCCCTCGACATCGAGCGACATGAAGTAAAGCTTCTTGAAATGCCGGAGCGCGGCGCCCAGCATCTCGTTCGGATCGGCCCCGCCGCCGAAGAGCCGCTCCATCGCCACGGACAGGGCCGCGGCATTTCCCTCGGCCACGCAGAATCCAAGGTCCTCGAGCTTTAAAAGCGAGCTGTCGATAAGGCATTTCTTCGCGTCGTCGAGCGAAATTTCCTTCTCCCCGTGCAGGTATAGGCAGAGCTTCTCGAGCTCGGCCCTTGTCGTCGCGCGGGATTCGCCGAGCCTGGACGATATGAACCTCACCACGTCCGGCGGCACGCGGACTATGCCGGCGTCGGACAGGGCCTTGCGCACAATAGGGTCGAGGCTCCGCGCGTCGTCGTTGTAGCCAGGCACGGCGAGCAGGTCCTCCGCCCCGGCGAACAGCCGGACAAGCGGCGATGACTTGCCTATGTCGTCCGCCAGCACGAGGAGCAGGGCGTCCGAGCCGGAGGCGAGCGCGCCCTGGATAGCCGGTACGGTTTCCGCCGTCGCGTCCCTTACCTTTACCACCTTTCGCGAAGACGCGAACGATATGGCCGCCATCTCGTCGGAAAGGGCCGCCGGATCGCCCTGTACCGCGGAGGCCGGAAACTCGAACAAGCTGAACCCGTCGTCGCCGTCTGGCAGGGCCGCGCGCTCGGCCTCGGCCATATACTCCGCCCCCTTGCTCCTGTCCGGGCCGTAGAACAGGACGCCGCGCACGCCCTTCATTCCGGATGCGGCGTACTGCGCGAGGTTTTCCGGCTTGACCTCCATCTCAGCCCTCGGCCAGGGCGGTTATGACCGCGATGTAGATCTGGTCGGCCAGATCCTTGACGATGAGCTTTATGGCGTTGTTCTTGAGCGCCTCGGAAGAATACTGGTCCTTCAATATATTATACGACAACTGGGCGGAAGCCGAGTTTTCCATCACGACCTTGCCCCCGTCCGCCCCGGACAGAACGTACGAGGCCGATATCCTTACCATATACGACGATTCCGTCCCGTCCGGCTTCATGGTATAGCCGTAGATGTGCGGCTTGGCCATCTTTATCCGCAATACGTACGCCGGATTTTCCGGGCGGCCCCTAGGCGTAAGCTTCGCCGCGAGTTCGTTCCTCAGATCCACGCCGTGAGTGCCGTCGTATCCGGCCACCGGCGGAATGGCTATCTTGGCCGAGCGCGCGGAAACGTCGCGGAAGGCGGTCTTCTCATAAAGCGGGCGGAACCCGCACGAACCCGCGGCGAACGCCAGCATGGCGAGAACAAGCTTCATTTCCTTCCCTTCCTCAAGAACCCGGCCAGGGCCGCGAGCACGTTGTCCGCTGTCTTGAACGTGGGCTCGTTCCTGGTTTCGACCGTTATGTCGGCCTTGGCGTATATGGGATAGCGCTCGTCTATAAGGCGCTGCAGAATCTCGCCGGGGCTGTGGTTCAAAAGGAGCGGGCGCGTGTCCTTGAAGCTCGTCCTCTTGACCAGAAGATCCAGGTCGGCCCTAAGCCATACGGTCACCGCGCGGTCGCGCGCGAGCTTCCTTACCGAATCTATGATGTACGCGCCCTCGCCGGTGGAGACTATCCTTACCTCCCCGTCGGACAAAAGGCGGCGCACTATGCGCTCCTCCACCCTCCGGAACTCCCGCTCGCCGTATATGGAAAATATGTCGACCACACTAGTCCCCGCGGCCCTGACTATCTCGCGGTCCGAATCTATGAAGGGCAGGCCGAGCCGCCGCGCCAAAAGCTTTCCGACGGAGGTCTTGCCCGCCCCCATAAGGCCGACAAGGACTATCGGCCTCTTCAGAATTGGCTTGATGTCGAACATGGACGCAAGTCTAGCACGCCCGCATGTCCCTCGTCAAGTATTAGAGATTGACAATTTCACGGTTTTGGTCTAATATTTGTGCAACGAAACCGCATTATGGAGCAAAAACATGCGCAAGGACAACGATAAACTTGAAGAATACCGCCGGTTTGAAATGGAAAAGGTGCTCAATATCCTCCTTCGCCGGATCGG
>JAITSG010000012.1 GCA_031288035.1 Rickettsiales bacterium
CCCCCCCCCCCCCCCCCCCCCCCCCCCCCGCCGCCCCCAGGAACATCGAGGCCGTCTTCTTTGAGCCCATCGACATGAAAGGCTAACGCTTTGTGCGTATGGCTTTTTCAAATGTATCCTCTGCTGAAAAGCAGCCTGGAATGTCTGGGAAACACTACCCCGTAGCCCGGTTTGTCGTCGTATTCGAACAATGCGATGGTAGACAAGTTATTTATTGTTTTAAGAGTGTAAAAAATGTAATTTCCTTACATTCCAGCCTTCTAAAAATGTCAATTTTGCTTTATATATCCTACTAAAAGTGTTATTTTCATACAAAACAGCTTGCAAAAAATGTAAATTCGTGATATATTGCCATCTATAAAATACGAAGGAGCTTTATGGAACGGGCCGCATACAAAGACCTTTTAGCTTGGAAAGCCTCCAAAACACGCAGGCCGTTGGTGCTTTACGGGGCACGGCAGGTCGGCAAGACCTGGCTTTTGCAGGAATTCGGAAGGAAAGAGTATCGGCAAACGCTATACTTGAATTTCGACGCCAACCGCAAGCTGCACCAATATTTCGGGGACAATATAACCCCCTCCGCCATAATTCCGGGGCTGGAAGACTATTTCGGCACTAAAATAACGCCAGAGGATACCTTATTAATTTTCGACGAGGTACAAGAGGCCCAGCGGGCGAAAGACTCCCTCAAATACTTTAACGAACTCGCCCCGCAATACCATATCGCCGCCGCCGGGAGCTTCCTAGGCATAGCGCAGGGAAAATTCCCCGTGGGAAAGGTGGATGAACTTACCCTACTCCCCCTATCCTTTTATGAGTTTTTGGAGGCCACTGGCAAGAACTTATTGCTCAACAACATAAAAAATCTCGCCCCCCCTATGGTGCGAACCATAGGGATCACGGCGGAGCCGAAACTTAAAGAATATATGTATGTAGGCGGTATGCCCGAAGCAGTGAACGCCTTTATAAATACAGGAAGTCTGCTTGAAGCCCGCAAGGTGCAAGACAAGATACTGAACAACTATCAAAATGACTTTACCAAGCATATAAGAGGCGCGGATATACCGAAAGTCCGCATGATATGGCAATCTATCCCCTACCATCTCGCCAAAGAGAAAAAGAAGTTCATGTATCGAGAACTACGGGTTGGAGCGCGAGCCGCAGCCTATGAGAACGCGCTCGACTGGCTTGTCAATACGGGGCTTGTCTATAAGCTGAACAGGACAGGCGAGGCCAAATTGCCGCTGGGCGGCTATACGGACGGACGCGAGGCTTTCAAGATATATATGCTGGATACGGGGCTTTTGGGCGCCGCCTCGGGATTGGACATAAAGACATTCTATGACCCGGATCCTCTGGTATTCAAGGAATTCAAGGGAGCCATGGCCGAGCAATTCGTCATGCAGGAGCTTAAGACGCTTGGTAACCTACCTGTCTGCTACTGGGGGAGGGACAAAGGGAAAAGCGAGGTTGATTTTATCGTACAATGGGGAAATGAAATAGTGCCTATCGAGGTAAAGTCCGGGATACGTACGCGAAGCCAAAGCCTCGACATATACCGCGAGCTTTACAAGCCCAGGCACGCTATAAAGACCACCCTGAATAACTTCGGCATAGCGGGGGATTTGTATTCCATTCCGCTTTATATGATCGCCGATTTCGGGAATATTATAGCAAAGGATTAGGGGGGGCTCCTAACTTACCGTTGGTGCCGGCATGGTGCCGAGGGCTCGAAAATAATTCCCACCGCCGGCATTTTATCACCCCTTTTTTGATATAAAAAGCTGCCCATAGGGTATCAACGGGGAAATATGCCAATTTTATCGTCAAAAATTCAGTCGATACAACTCATTGGCTATACATAGAAAAAATGGCTCCGGCGGCAAGATTCGAACTTGCGACCAATTGATTAACAGTCAACTGCGCTACCGCTGCGCTACGCCGGAATACCGGAACAGGTTTATACACCATGTCTTTTCGGAAATCAAGAGGTTTCGGCGCCTTGTTTTCCGCTCCGTCCGCCGCCGTGTCTATGCAGTCCATTCGCCGCGTGCCCAGTACCGCCCCGCTCCGTCCGCTCCTTATTCTTCACGCTGCTTGTCTCCCGCCCTGCGTTATTTCATTTCTGTTAAGCAGGACGGAGACACAATCATAAGGCAGCCGGTTGCGTCCTCTATCTCTGGGTCAGCTCATTCACCGCGCGCAGGAGGGGCGTGGGATTTTCGGGGCCGGGCTTTTTGATTAGCACGGTGACGCCGCCGGCTTTCCGAGCGTCGACGAGCTTTTTCCTGTCGTCGTCGAATACTATGAATCCATTGTCGCCGGAAAGGAGCTTTACATGGTTGAAATAGCTCCGTTTGGACTCGTCCAGCGGCAGCAGGGCGATTTCGGCGAACGCCCCTTGGCCGAATTTGCCGCAAAGCTGATCGCGCACGGCGTCGTCGGAAGCCGGGCCGAAAGAGCTGTTTGAGCATATGTGCACGCGCCCCGGATACAGGGAAAGGAGAGTCTTTACCGCTTCTTCGGCGCCGTCTATGAGCCGGACGTCCAGCACGGCCCCGGAATGGAAGAAAGGGGCGATCGCGTCCATGCCTTTCCGGCTTATGCGCCCGATTAATTTGTATCCGATAAGCGAGGACAGCAGCAGGGAGGGCTGGATACGCTTCGCGCCCCATTTGACTATGTGGCGGGCGAGCGATTCGCGCACCACTCCGTCAAGGTCCAAGACGATCCTCCCTTTGTCGAGGATTTGTTCGAGTTGTATTTTCATGCGGGGAGTATAGCCTATATTTTTGTTTTGTCAATCGGCAAATCCTCGTCCAATCAAAGCGCTTGCAACGGGCCGCCTTCGGTTGTATAAGTTCCGGGAAAGGAATTCCTATGGAAAATTTCGATTTTTATTCGCCCACGCACTTCGCGTTCGGCCGCGGGCGCGAGAATGACGCAGGGGCCCTGGTGCGTCGTTTCGGGGGTAAGAAGGCGTTGGTGCATTACGGCGGCGGTTCGGCCGTCCGCTCGGGCTTGCTGGCGCGCGTGAAGGCGTCGCTGGACGCGGCGGGCGTATCCTCGGTGGAACTGGGCGGAGTCAGGCCCAATCCGCGCTCCGAGCTTGTCTACGAGGGCATAGGGCTGGCGCAAAGTGAAGGGTGCGACTTCATCCTCGCGATCGGCGGGGGAAGCGTCATAGATTCGGCCAAGGCTATAGGCATAGGCGTCCCCTACGGCGGCGATTTCTGGGACTTCTATTCCGGAAAGGCGAAGGTCGAAAGCTCGATTCCGGTGGGCGTGGTCCTGACCATCGCCGCGGCGGGGAGCGAGGGTTCGGGAAACAGCGTTATCTCGGCCGAGGGCGGTGGCCTGAAGCGCGGCGCCGGCTCGGACATTATGCGGCCCAAGTTCGCGGTTATGAACCCGGAGCTTGCGGCAACCCTTCCTTCGTATCAGGTCGCGTGCGGCGGCGCGGACATAATGGCGCATGTGTTTGAAAGGTATTTCACGAACACGCAGGGCGTCGAGGCCACCGACTGCCTGTGCGAGGGGCTGCTCCGCGCGATGGTGGCCGTTCTTCCGCGCGCGGTGGAAAATCCGGCGGATTACGACGCCCAGGCGAACGTCATGTGGGCCGGCACGCTCGCCCACAACAATATAGTCGGGGTAGGGCGGGAGCAGGATTGGGCCAGCCACGGCATAGAGCACGAGCTTTCCGCCATGTACGACGTGGCGCACGGCGCTGGCCTCGCGGTGATATTTCCGTCGTGGATGCGCTTCGTCGTTTCGCGCGATTACGCCCGTTTCGCGCGCCTTGCCCGCGTCGTGTGGGGGATCTCGGATGCGAACGACGAGTCCGCGGCGGCAAAAGGCATAGACGCGCTGCGGTCTTTTTGGAAATCCCTGGGCCTGCCCTCGACTATGGACGAGCTCGGGGCGCGGCGCGAGGATTTGGCCTACATGGCCTCGCACGTGGTCGAGGGCCGCCGCGGCGCGTTCGTAAGGCTTTCCGAGGCCGACATAGTGGAAATCTACGAGAGCGCGTTTCGATGAAGAATAAGGTTTCCGTCATAATCCCGGTCTATAACGTCGAGAAATACTTGTCCCAATGCCTGGAGAGCGTGGTCGGGCAGACATACAAGAACCTCGAAGTGATAATCGTGGACGACGGATCTACGGACGGATCGACGGAGATATGCCGCGCGTGGGCGAAGAGGGACAGGAGGATAAGGGTAATCCGGCAGGAAAACGTGGGCGTAGCCTCCGCGCGCAACGCCGGGCTGGACGCGGCTACGGGCGAATACGTCCACTTCATAGATTCCGACGATTGCATAAGCCTGGATTATTATGAGCGGATGGTCCGGTGGATCGGCGGTGCGGACATGGCGGCCAGCGGGTTTTACAACGAGAAGGTTCCGGCCGAATCAATCTCGTATCCCGCCCCGTTCGCCCTTGTTTCAACTGAGGACAAATTATGCATGACGGACGTCGTGTGCCAGGCGATGGTGTGGCGGTTCCTGTTCCGCAGGGATTTTTTGGTGCGTTGCGGGCTCCGCTTCACGGACGGCATGTTGATCGAGGATATCATGTTTTCGATACCCGCCGCCTTCTTCGCCGACCGCATAATAGCGGTTCCGGGGGCTGTTTATTTCTACCGCAACAACCCGTCGTCGATACTGAACGACAGGAACAGGGAAAAGCAGGAGTGCCGCCGCCGCGACCAGGAGATAGTCGAGAAGTGCCTAGCGCATTTCATGGAATGCAACGGCATATGCGCGTGCGGGCGCGAGGTCGCGGATGTAACCAGGTTCCGCCTGTTCGGGTTTATTCCGTTCCTCAAGAAGAAATCCTACAGGTACAGGATTGTGTACCGGCTGTTCGGAATCCCTGTATTGCGGATACGCCGGAGCGTAGGGGTGCATAGGGCGCGCCTGTTCGGGATTCCGGTGATGAAAGTGGGGCTGACATGAAGAAAGGGACGAAAGTTTCCGTGATAATCCCGGTCTATAACGTGGAGCGGTATCTGGCCCAATGCCTGGCGGGCGTGGTCGGGCAGACATACAAGAACCTCGAAGTGATAATCGTGGACGACGGATCTACGGACGGATCGGCGCAGATATGCCGCGCGTGGGCGAAGAGGGACAGGAGGATAAGGGTAATCCGGCAGGAAAACGCCGGCCTGTCCTCCGCGCGCAACGCCGGGCTGGACGCGGCTACGGGCGAATACGTCCACTTCATAGATTCCGACGATTGCATAAGCCTGGATTATTATGAGCGGATGGTCGGATCCATAGGCGGTGCGGACATGGCGGCCAGCGGGTTTTACAACGAGAAGAAGCCGTCCGATTCGGTCGAATACCATTCGTCCGCGACGCTTGTATCAACGCTGGACAAGCTGGCGGGGACGGACGTCGCGTCCCAGGCGATGGTGTGGCGGTTCCTGTTCCGCAGGGCTTTTTTGGTGCGTCGCGGGATGCGTTTCCGCGAGGGCCGGCTCGTCGAGGACATCATGTTTTCGATACCGGCGGTGTTCTTCGCCTCTAAGGTGGAGGTTGTGCCCGGGGCGCAGTATTTCTATCGCAAGAACGCCGGGTCGATAGTGAATACCCGCGATCGCGCGCGTTTGGCCAAGCGGAAGGCCGACTATCGTCTCGCGAAGGCCGAATTGTGGAAATTCGCGCGCCTTCACGGATTTGCGGGGGAGCTCCGTGCGGCCAAGGAGCAGGTCATCGACCGTCGCGTGTACCGTCTCTTCTGCCTGTTCCCCTTCATGACGAAGATAGTGCGCAGGCACAGCGTGGAATACAGGCTGTTCGGTTTCATTCCGCTGCTGAAGGTCAAGTGATGGTCGCGAGGTCGGTCACAGCCGCATTTTCCGGGATAGAGCCGATAATGGTCTCGTGCGAGGCGATGGTGAGTCCCGGCGTGCCGCGCTTCGCTTTGGTCGGCCTTCCGGACAAGGCGGTGAGCGAGGCGCGCGAGCGCATCCTCGGCGCGTTCTCGGCCATAGGGCTCGCTATTCCGCCGAAGAAGATAGTCGTCAACCTGGCGCCCGCGGACGTGGCGAAGGAGGGCTCGCATTTCGACCTGCCCATAGCCCTGGCCATACTCGGCGCCCTGGATATCGTGCCGGCGGACAGGATCGAGGGGTATATGGCGATGGGCGAGCTTTCGCTTTCCGGTGACATAAGGCCGGTCAGCGGGATTCTGCCGGCTGCGGCGGCGGCCCAGGCCGCCTCTCTCGGCATGGTATGTCCCGGAGAACAGCGTGGCGAGGCCCTGTGGGCCGGGAACAAGGACGCGATCGGCGCGCGCGACCTGCGTTCTCTTATAAACCACTTGAACGGCGTCCAGCTTATAGCGTCCGAGGTCGCGCCCGCGGTGTTCGAGGAATCTTATTCGGTGGACATGTCGGAAATCCGCGGCCAGGATTCCGCGCGGCGCGCGTTGGAAATCGCGGCGTCCGGCGGCCACCATATGCTGATGATCGGGCCGCCGGGCGTGGGCAAGTCCATGCTGGCCCAGCGCCTTCCGACGATACTTCCTCCCATGACCGGGGCAGAGGCGCTCGAAAGCTCGATAATATATTCCGTCGCGGGGATGATACGGGAGGGCGCGCTTTGCATATCGCGTCCGTTCCGCGCGCCGCACCATACGGCGAGCCAGGCTGCGCTTACCGGCGGCGGCATGAGGGCGAAGCCCGGCGAGGCGTCGCTCGCGCACAACGGAGTGCTGTTTTTGGACGAGCTTCCCGAGTTCGCCTCCGCCTCGCTCGATTCTCTGCGCCAGCCTCTCGAGAACGGCGTGATAACCGTCGCGCGCGCGAATGGGCACATCACCTATCCGGCGAGATTCCAGCTCGTCGCCGCGATGAACCCGTGCAAATGCGGCTATTTCGGCGATCCGAACCGCTCGTGCGCGCAGGTGCCGTTGTGCGCCGTGAAATACCAGAACCGGATTTCCGGCCCTATGTACGACCGCATAGACCTGACGGTCGAGGTGGAGAGCGTGAATCCGTGGGAGCTCGACCGGCTCCGGCCGAGCGAGCCTTCCGCCGCCATCCGCGCCCGCGTAATCGCCGCGCGGCAGAGGCAGCTCGCCCGCTTTGGCGTCCTTAATTCCGGGCTGTCCGGAAAGCAGATAGAGGAGCAAGGATTGTTCGAGTCCGCGGCGTCCCGCATGCTTGCCGGCGCGTCTGAGAAGCTCCGGCTCTCCGCGCGCGGGTATTTCAAGACCATGCGCATCGCGCGCACGATCGCGGACATGGACGCCCGCGAAACCGTCCGCGAGAGCGACGTCGCCGAGGCCCTCCTGTTCCGGCGGAAGGTGTAGGGCGCCTCGGATGAGGCCGTCATCCACGCGGCGGCTTTCGCGCCCTAGTCCGCCACGTCCGCGGCCGCTCCGCGCGCGCCGATAGCCGCATCCTCAGCCGACCGGGCGTCATCCGCATAGCGATGGCCGGGCACTG
>JAITSG010000019.1 GCA_031288035.1 Rickettsiales bacterium
CAGTGCCCGGCCATCGCTATGCGGATGACGCCCGGTCGGCTGAGGATGCGGCTATCGGCGCGCGCGGAGCGGCCGCGGACGTGGCGGACTAGGGCGCGAAAGCCGCCGCGTGGATGACGCCGTCTATTGCCATATCAAGTATTGAAGTTTTCCTTCGTCATCTCGCCGGACAGTATCGTGCGTCCGTCGAGGATGAGGCCGCCGTTGATGTCGAGCCCTTCGAACACGCCTGTTATCGTTTCGCCACGGGACAGGATGGTTATCCGCTTTCCGATCCGGTACATGCGCGGGCTTATCCCCTCTATGATTTTTGTAAAGTCTAGCGCAAGGTTGGCAAAGAGCCGCGCGATTATCCTTTCGCCAAGTTTTTCGGCGGTGATAGCTATCCCCTCGCGGGCGAGGGAGGTGGTCGGATACGCGGATATGCCGGGGGGCGGGGCGTGGATTACGTTGACTCCTATGCCCGCTATCGCGAATTCGCCGTCGCGTTCGACCAGTATGCCGCATGCTTTCTTCACGTTGACGAGTATGTCGTTCGGCCATTTCACGAGAACCGCGTCCGAGTCTATCGCCTCCGCGACCGTCAGGGCGCTGACGAGCGCCATGTCGGAAAACCGGCGGTTGCCAAGGCGTATCGCGGCGCTTAGGAACAGGTTGCCGCGCGGGCTGTACCATTTGTCGCCCTTCGTCGTGCGCCCGCTCGTTTGTTCGTTCGCCGTGACGACGTACTCGCCGGGGGCGCGCTGCAAAAGCTCCTTCGCATAGTCGTTCGTGCTGCCCACGGTGTCCAGGTGTATCCTATTGAGCATATTTTCTCACCGGCGCGTATGTTTTTCGGTGCAGGGGCGTCGGGCCGTATTTGGCGAGCTCGGCCATGTGCGCGGCCGTGCCGTATCCCTTGTGCCTCGCGAAGTCGAACTGCGGGTATTCGCGGCCGAGGCTCTTGAGGGTCCTGTCTTTGATGACCTTGGCGACTATGGACGCCGCGGCGACGGAATACGATCTCGAGTCCCCCTTGACCGCGCACACGGCGTTCGGAAGGTTTGGCGCGCGGTTGCCGTCTATTATATAATGCGCCCCCGGTATTTCGCGCGCGAGCTTTAGCCCGGCCTCGCGCATGGACTCCATCGTCGCGGCCAGTATGTTTGTTTCGTCTATCCGTCCTGCGTCCGCGGTCGCGAAGGCGTAAGCGAACGTGTCGCGTGGCAGGGCGGCCATCTCGTCGAATATCTCCTCGCGTTGGCGTTCGGAAAGTGTTTTCGAATCTTGTATCCGCGCCAGTGTTTCCGCCGGGAATTTTTCGCGGTTGATGAACGCGGCCGCTGCCGCCACAGGCCCGGCCAGGCACCCGCGCCCCGCCTCGTCTATCCCTATCGCCGGGCCGGGAAGCCCGTCCTCTATTTCAAACGTCGGCCTATTCACGCGGATTCTCCGGCCGCGCCGCGATGCCGGCCTGGGAAAGTTCGTCCGGGCCTTCCTCGGCCTCGGCTTCCTCCCCGCTCTTCTTGTCAAGGTACTGTTCCAGCTCATGCATCTCGTCGGAGGTCAGGCGCTTGAAGTTGTGCGTGTCCGACGTGTATACCGGCCATTCGCCGCGCTCTATTTCCTCGAGGAACTCGTCCTTCTGGTACAGGCGGTTTTTGTATATCCACAGGTTGGCCATGACGCGCTTTATGTATATGCGCGTTTCCTTGAACCTTACCGATTCGACGAAGAACAGGGGATCGTTTTCCCCGCCGTCCGTTTTCGCCAGCTGGCGCTTCAGGTTGCCCGGCCCGGCGTTATAGGCCAGCAGGAACTTGAACAGGTTGCCGTCTATCTCCGGCAGGTTCAGGAGATAGTCTATGTACATCTGGCCTATGTTGAGGTTTGTGGCGGCGTCGTACAGCTTGTCGCGTTTTTTCTTCCTGAGCGAGGAATCCTTCGCGATGAACGACGCGGTCGACGGCATTATTTGCAAAAGGCCGCGTGCGCCGACGTACGACTTCGCGCGCGGGTTGAAGCGCGATTCCTGCCTTATGACCGCGTTGATGAGGGCCGGGTCGATTTTCCATCCGTCGTCGGGATCTATGTCGAGTATCGGGTAGGCGGGCGCGGCGAACCGGTTGGCCTCGGAATACTCCTTTATGTAATTGGCGACGTTTATGGACAGGAAAGGCATGTTCGCGATTTCCGCGACCGCCAGCACCGCGTTGACCAGCCCGTCTCCGGCGTCCGACACCGTAGCCAGCAGGTGTTTGAGCTCGTTCGCGGCCAGCTGCTTCTTGTCCAGCTGTAGGAGGGCCAGGGCGCGCACGCCGCCCGACCACGAGATTATCTCGCGCGCGTTTTCGAGCGTGAACCTCGGCTCGTCCCAGTTGATGTTGAATTTTTTGTTTAGCGTCTTTTGGGCGAGTATGCCGTAGAACGTCTTCGGGTACGACGCCGCTATGTCGAGGAGTTCTTCGCCGTCCGCCCGCGCGTCCTTGTCCTCTATGCGTTCGTTCGCGCGCCAGGCCCAGTACGCGCCCGCGGATATGTTGTCGGCCGGAAGGTATTTCTCGGTTGCGACCCGCCGGAAATGGTCGCGGGACTTTTCATAGTTCTTCTGCCGCCAGTGCACGAGCCCGAGGACCCAGTTCGCGATATAGAAGTCGAGCTCTTCCGAGGGCTCGGCCGCCCACAGTATGGCGTCGTCGTCGTCGTCGTTCAGGAAGAACGCGAAGGCCAGGAACGCCTCCATGCGGAGATAGTCCGCGCGCGCGATGAACCTTTTCGCGCTCGGGTGCTCCATGGCGTTGCGCGCGCTTTTCGTGTCCGTCTTTCGTATGGCGCGGTTGAACCGGCGCAGCAGTGTCTTGACGTCCTGGGCCGCGGCCTTTCCCAGGTGGCCGTACCCGTACTGTATCATCTGGTATAGCTTCGCGTTGTCGTTCGGGAAATACGACGTCGGCGACGATTCCCTCTTCGGTTTCTTCAGGTCCTTTTTCGCGCCCTTCCTGAGCCCTAGGTTGTATATGTCGTTCGCGACGGGAAGGTCGCTGTATTTCTTAAGCCAGTCGCGCGCCTCTGAGAACCTGGTGGCGTAGTAGGGGCTCATGTAGCGCTGGTGGAGCACGTATCCCATCAATATGTCGTTGGATATATTCTTTATTTCCTTGTCCGCGGCCGCGAATGCCCCCTTGTCCTGGATTTCGAACACCTTCGCGTACGTTTCGACGTCGTTGTCGTACAGGACCCTCGGCGTCTGCGCCGTTGCTGCCGTCGATGCAGCCAGAGCGATCATAAGTACGAGTTTTTTCAATTTTTCCTTCCGGTCACGATGAGCCATTCTAACCCGCCCGTGAAATTTTTGCAATTTTTAACTTGACATCTGAGAACAAATAGCGT
This sequence comes from Rickettsiales bacterium, assembly GCA_031288035.1. GTDB lineage: Bacteria > Pseudomonadota > Alphaproteobacteria > Rs-D84 > CACZYB01 > JAITSG01. The sequence continues at coordinate 3,370 of JAITSG010000019.1, forward strand.
ATATTGCGGCTCAAGTCAACGGGGAAAGTGTGCCCGTTGTTTTTTTTGTCGCTTTGCGGCGGATTTTTTCATTTTTGGAAACGGACATGGCGACTGGTCTTTATACGGCGCGCAACGCGTCGGCATTGGCCCGCGCTTTGTTCGCGACGCAAAAGGACGCGCCGCCTATCCTCCGCCTCGCCATCGCGCATGCGGCCGTCAACCGGTATCTGTACGAGCGAGACCTCGATCCCGGCGCGGACTTCGTGTCCGTCGTCGCGGACGAAGAGCTGTTCGAATGCTGGGGCGACCCGCGGTCTTTCTCGGAATGCACGGGCGACGCCCGGTACGGCGAGTGCTTCGCCGCGGCCAAGGGCGTCCTGAGCGGCGGCCTCGGCGATCCGACGAATTGCTCGCGCCGGTTCCATGCGCGGTTCCGCAGCCCTGTATGGGCCATAGGGCTCGTCCCCGCCGCGCGCATAGGCGGATATCTTTTCTATAACAACTGCGACTAGCTGAAAGGAAGCACGATGAAGAAAGAAAACAAGGACGGGGATTCCGTTTTGGATCTGGCTCTCGCCACGGACGGGGATTCGGCCGGGAGTTGCGGCCCGGACATAAAGGACGGCATGGCGGAGGCGTGCGAGGCCATTGCCGGGCGGCTCAGGGCCTCCGGCATGACGCCCGGCCAGATCAAGCTGGTGTGCGATCTGGCCGCCGAGGTCCTGGAGCCGGCGATAGAAAGCGTGGCCGAGCATTACCGCGCCTTGCGCGAGCTGGAAAAGCTCGAGGAGTATTTCGGCGGCGAGGAGCGCTTCGACGAGATAAGCCGCCAGATAATCTCGTGGGGAAGGAAGAGCCTTCCGTCGGACGTCTTTGAGACTCTCGGCACCACGTGCCAGGGCGTGATAGCGCTGTACGGCATGATGCAGAGCTCCGAGCCTGTGGTCGCGAACGTCGCCGGCGCGAAGCCCGGCGCGATGACCGAGGCAAAGCTCCGCGACATGATGCGCGATCCGCGTTATTGGCGCGACAACGACGCCGAGTTCGTTAAATCCGTCGGCGATGGTTTCAGGAAATTGTACGACCGCCGGGCGTGATTTTTAAATTGCCTCTTGCGTATATGGGAAACATATGTTAAAATGAAAGCGTCTTTTGTTTAACATAGGAGAGAGAAATGTTCAAAAGCATAATAAAGAAGACGACCGCGAAGCCGGCTGCGAAGAAGCCCGCCGTGAAGAAGGCCGTCAAGAAGCCCGCGGTGGCTGCGAAAAAGCCGGTGAAGAAGGTGGCGGCCAAGAAGCCCGTCGCCAAGAAGTCGGTGACCGTGAAAAAGGCTCCCGCGAAGAAGAAGCCCGTCGCGAAGAAGGCTTCGGTGAAGGTTTCCGTCGCGAAGAAGCCCGTTGCCAAGAAGGCGCCGGCTAAAAAAAAAGTAGCGAAAAAGAAATAAGTTCTGTTCGTTTGCTAAGGGGGAATCCCGCCGCGGCCAAGGACATTGTGTTCAAGAGCCGGCTGGCGGGATTTTTCTACGCCAGGGCCAAGGGCATCCTGCACGTGTGGATGACCATAGTCGTGGTGGGATCGTTTTTGAACATATTCTCCAAGAAGATAATCGCCTATCGCGAGCTCGCGTTCACCATGTCGCCGATAGAGGTGATGTCCATAGAGCTGATGAACAGCATAGCCGTCATGATGCTCGAGTTGTTCCTGCCCGTCCTGTTGGTTGTTTCGGCGGTGAAGGTGCTTATAGCGCGCAGGTACGGCGTGTATCTTCCGCAGAAGCTGCGCGACGGGACTAAGTACAGGCTGCGCGTTTCGCTCCTTCTTGGCGGCCTTCTCGGGCTGTGGTTCTTCGCGTACACGAACACGTTCGCCGGATCGGCCGGCCTCGGGATATTGCTGCGCTCGTCCGCCGAGGTGGCCGTGATGCTGTTCGCGTGCTCGTTCCTGACGTTCGCGATGCTGGCCGGCCTGATGCACGGCTTTTCGCCCATACTCTCTCTCAAGGCGCGAAGGAAATAGTTTCGGCGTTTCGTCGGAAACACACCGTCCCCCGGTTCGTCCGGGGGATTTTTTTAACTGAAAGGAAAAAATATGAGCATAGAAGATTCGTTTATCAAGCAGTTCGAGGCCGAAGTGCACCTTGCTTTCCAGCAGACGGGGACCAAGCTCAGGTCGACCGTCCGCACGAAGACGGGTGTGAAGGGCTCCAGCACCACGTTCCAGAAGATCGGGACCGGCGCCGCGGCCACGAAGACCAGGAACGGCGCGGTCCCGGTGATGAGCCTGGAGCACGCTCCGGTCGAATGCGTCCTTACCGACTATTACGCCGGCGACTATATAGACGAGCTTGACGAGATCAAGGTGAATATAGACGAGCGCCGCGTGGTGGCCTCGGCCGGCGCGTACGCCCTCGGGCGAAAGTCGGACGAGCTTATCGTGGCCAAGCTCGCCTCCGCGACGCAGTCCGTTCCTGTCGGGACTTCCGGCATGACGAAGGCGAAGGTCCTCGCCGCGCTCGAGATCATAAACGGCGCGGACGTCCCCGACGACGGCCAGCGCTTCGGCATAGTCGGCGTCCACCAGTGGAACGAGCTCTTGAACATGCCGGAATTTTCGAGCGCCGAATACGTGGGCGATTCGTATCCTCTGCTCAAGGGCACGGAATCGAGGAAGTGGATGGGCGTCAACTGGATAATGTACAACGGCCTTCCGTTCGCCTCCGGCAACCGCACGTGCTTCGTCTATCACAAGAACGCCGTGGGCCACGCGAGCGGCTCCGAGGTCAAGACCGACATATCGTGGGTCGGCGAGAAGGCCGCGCATTTCGTGTCCAGCTCCATGAGCCAGGGCGCGGCGCTTATCGACGTCTCCGGCGTGGTGAAGATAGTGTGCGACGACGACGCCGCGATAGCTTAAGCCGGCAAGCCCGCCCGCCCGCCGTTTCCACGGCCGTTTTCCGGCCCCGGGCGGCGGGCGTTTTTTATCGAAAGGATTTCACATGGACTCGAAGAACCTGTCCGTTCTCTCGTATTCGAACGGATTCACGCTTTGGCACTACAAGACCGACGACGACAGGGCGGCCGTCATGGGGCCCGGGTATTTTTCCGTCATGGCGGGCGTTTTCAATCCCGGCGACGCGATGTTCGTCACGTATTGCGGCGGCAGGCGCAGGTTTTCCGAGCTTGCCGTCATGGACGGCTCCGGCGGCGAGGTGACCCTCGTCGGTATGAGATAGGGGGACTTATGAACAGTATAGAATTGTGCTCGCAGGCGCTCGTGAAGATAGGGGCGGCCCCGATAGTGTCGTTCGACGACGGCTCTCTGGAGGCTTCGGTCGCGTCGTACGCGTATCCGCTTGCGAAAAGAAAGCTGCTTTCCAGCTTCGCGTGGGGCTTCGCCACGAAATCGGCGAGGCTGAGCAGCCTTTCCGGCGGGGCGTTCGCCGTTCCGAACGATTTCCTGCGCGCGATATGCGTGCGCCCGAAATGTGCGTACGCGATAACGGGCCACAAGCTCGCGGCCGACGCTGATGCGATAGAGCTCGACTACGTCGCCGACGTTGGCGAGGAGCTTTTCCCGCCGCTTTTCGAAAGCGCGCTGATGTATTCGCTTGCGGCGGAGTTTGCGATGTCGCTTTTGGATGACAGCGCCAGGTACAACCTTATGGAGCATACCGCGCTCTTGGAATTGCGCGAGGCTAGGTTCCAGGACAGCAGCCAGAAGAGCGCGAAGTCGATAAAGGGCTTCCCTCTCGTCGATGCGAGGAAATGACATGTACAAGACGACGTTCACGAACACGGCGTTCTCCAGGGGCGAGATATCCCCGCACCTTCTGGCGCGCGGCGATTTCGAATCGTACAGGAGCTGCGCGATGAAGCTCAGGAACTTCCGCGTGCTTCCGGTCGGAAGCATAAGGCGCCGCCCGGGCACGGTGTTCGTAGCCGAGCTTCCGGGCGAGGCGAGGCTTATCCCGTTCGCGTATTCGCAAAGCGATTCGTTCCTGCTCGCCTTTACGTCCGGCCGGATACTGGTGTACTCTTCGTCCGGCCGGAATGTGGGGGAGCTTTCAAGCCCGTTCATGCCGGAGCATTTCGCGAGGATATGCTATGCGCAGAAAGGGGGCGAGCTGTACCTTTCGCACCCGGACGTGCCGCCAGCCGTCATATCGTACGATCCGATTGGGGGTTCGTGGAGCGTGTCCGGATGGAATTTTTCGACCATGCCGTTTTCAGAGTTCCCGGAATTTTCCGGAATCTCGGTGAAGCCTAGCGGAACCGGCGGAAGCATAAGCCTGTCGTCGGGCGCGGATTTTTTCACGGGCGATATGGTCGGCATAGCGTTTCGCATAAACGGCGGCGAGGTTAGGGTGTCCTCCGTGTCCTCTCCGGCCGTGGCGTCTGCGGAGGTGCTCAGGGCGCTGGATTCGGCCGCCGCCTGCGATGATTTCACCGAGCAGGCGTTTTCCGCCCGCCGCGGATGGCCCTCCAGCATAACGTTCCACCAGGACAGGCTCGTCATAGGCGGCAGCGCGGGCATACCGAACCGCCTGTGGTTTTCGAAGACCGGCGATTACCTGAACTTCGACCTTGGCGCCGGCCTCGACGACGAGGCGATAGAGTTCAACATGCTCTCCGACCGCGTGAACGACATAGCGGCGGTTTTTGCCGGCCGTCACCTTCAGGTGTTCACGGGCGATTCCGAATGGATGGTGAGCGGCTCGCCCTTGACTCCGACTAGCGTTATGATACGCGAGCAGACCAAGATAGGCTCCATGACCTCGCGCCTGATAAAGCCGGTGCTGGTCGAGGGCTCTACTATATTCGTCGCCAGGAACGGCAGGGAAATCCGCGAGTTTTACTACGGCGAGATAGAGGGCGGTTACCGTTCGGACGACCTTGTCGCGCTCTCCAGCCATCTTATGCAAGGCCCGGTGGAGCAGGAGTACGATGCCTCCGGCCGCATGCTTTATGTAGTGCAGGGCGACGGGAGCATGGCGGTGCTTTCACTGAACAAGGGCATGGACATAAATGCATGGTCGCATTACGAGACCGCGGGCGAGTTCAAGTCCATAGCGTGCGTCGGCGGATCGGTGTACGTGGCCGTCCGGCGCGGCGGCAGGTGGATGGTCGAATATTTCTCGGACGACGTTGGGAGCGACTCGTCGCGCGTCGAAAATTTCGGCGTCCCTTCGTCCGTAATGCCGGGCCTGTCGCACCTGGAGGGCGGGGACGTCGTGGCCGTGGCGGACGACTATGTGTTCGCGGGCCGCGTGGAGGGCGGAGTCTTCGAAGTTTCCCGTCCCGCCCGGAACATAAGGGTCGGCCTGCCGTTCTCGCACTGCTACTGCCCGCTGCCGGCTTTCGTCGGCCGCTCGCGTCCTCCGCGGGCGTCGAGGCTTCTGGAGCTGGTGGTGCGCGTGATCGACACTCCGCTTGTCGAGATAGACGTGGGCCGCGGCCCGCGGGCGTTCACGGGCGCGCGCTTCGGCGGTCCTGGGATTTTGGACTCGCCGCTCGCGTATTTCACCGGCGACGTGCGCGCGCACGCCTCGGGCCTAGTCCGCGGGTTCGACGTGCCCATGTTCAAGATAGAGGGCTCGCTCCCTCTTCCTGTGCACATTTTAAGCATAACGCAGACTGTTGAATGCGTAAGGTAGTTAAAAGGAGAATGATATGTCAACATCGAACGCCCTGCTGACGGGCTTTGATTTAGCGAAGAACACGGTCGACAAGAAGGCCGAGAAGGCCAAGTCCGACGCGGAGGCGAAGGCCAGGCTCGACAGCGAGGCCGCAAAGGACGCGATAGATTCGGAAAAGATAAGGGCCAAGGTCTCCCTGTTCGCGCGCGACCGCACGAATCTTCTGAACGCGAAGGTCGCGGCCAACCGCGCCCGCATGGCGGCCAGCGGGCTTGACGGCACGTCGAACAGCATCCGGGCGTTCTTCGCCGCGCTTCAGAGTGCCGCGAACGAGGAGATAAGCGGCAACGCGTACTTCGCCGACCTGGATTTGGCGAAATACGACCTGAACGACCCGTCCGCCGTTTCGAGCATACTCGCCGCAGCGCAGGGGAAAAGCAAAAAGAAAAAAGTAGTGGGGTTCTGAAATGCCGTATGAAAAAGAAAACACCTCGGTATCGTATAAAGCCGACGGCTCGTCCGTGGAGTTCGAGTTCCCGTTTAGGATCTTCCGGCCGCAGGACGTGAAGGTCGAGATAGACGACGATCCGGTCGAGGAAGGGTTTTCCGTCGCAGGGGACAAGGTGGTGTTCGCCGCGCCTCCGCCGGCCGGATCGGACATAAGCATAAGGCGGTTCCTCGATTTCACGCGCATAGGCGCGTTCACGGCCGGCGGCCCGTTCAGGGCCGAGGATGTAAATACCGAGTTCGAATACACCCGCGCGTGCATCCGCCAGATATTCGACACGGATCTGGCCGACGCGGTTGCGTTCGTTGAGGATTGCCTGAGCGCCATAGAGGAAATATACGGCGAGCTGACCGACATATGGGGCGGCCAGCTCGACTGCGGAGGCTTGGCCGATGCCTAGCGCAGCGGCCGATTCGTCGTTCGTTTCGTTCCTCGGGGGCTGGAACTCGCTTATGGGCTTGTCCACGCCCGCCCACCATGTCCGCATCGCGAGATGGCTCGAGCGCGTGTTCAAAAGCAGGAAGAGGCGCGGGCTCCTGCTGGCCTTCCGGGCGAGCGGCAAGTCGACTATAGTCGGCCTGTTCATAGGATGGCTGCTGCGCGAGGATCCGAATCTGCGCATTCTGGTCGTCGCGGCGGATTCCGTTCTGGCCAAGAAGATGGTGCGTAGCGCGAGGAGGATAATCGAGATGCACCCCGGCCTGGCCGTCATCCGCCCGGTCAGGAGGGTCGAATGGGCGGGCGGATGCTTTACGGTGGAGCGCGGCATGCCTTTGCGCGATCCAAGCGTGCTTGCCATGGGCATAGGCGCGAACATTACGGGGAGCAGGGCGGACGTGATAGTGTGCGACGACGTGGAGGTTCCGAAGAACACTTCTACCGCGGCCAGGCGCGCGGAGTTGCGCGAAAAGCTCCTGGAGCTCGACTTCGTCCTCACTCCGGACGGCATGGAGGTTTTCATAGGGACCCCGCATGTCAAGGACACTATTTACCGTGTGCGATAGCCGGCTTGCGTTCGCGGTCGTTCGTCCTGTTCGCGGCTTTCGCCAAGTGCGTGCGGCGCTGAACTGCGCGCGGCAACATTTGCGAAGCATCATGCCCTTGTGCGGGGAGGGCATCCGGCCGGAAGCGCATCCGCAGGAGCTGTTTTTCGATTCTCGCGCGGACAACGGCCCTTGCCGCATGGCCGGCGTTCCTCGTTTGCGCGGACAACGGCCTTCGTTTTGCGAACCTATGTCCCTCATTTCGCTCGGACGCCGCCCGTCATTCGCGCAAGATGGCAGATTATATTCCCAGCCATAGGCGGCAAGAAAGGCCAAAACAGGCCAGAATCCGCCGATTTTTAGACAACAAAGAAATATTGTATAATTTTATTGACAAACGAATTATTTTTCGTATAGAATGCAGCCATTCCGCGAAAGCGGTACGAGTTTGCCGGAACGACCCCTCATTTCGGCAATAACCCCCGGGTCATTCCCTCCTTATTTCTCTCTCTCCTCTTGATCCGGGGGATTTTCAAAGGGCCGCGGCCTTGCGCCGAAAGCCGCGCGGACATGCGTCAAGTTTTTCCTTGCATACCTGGCTGTTGCCTGCTAGAGTTGGATTCGTACGGACCGGATTGCCGGTCGGGTATTTTTTTATGGGAAAGTTGGCGTTGCGAATCGCATGCTGACGAATCGCGTTTTTTGATGCGTCCGGCCCGTAAAAAAGAATCAATTTTTAGGCAGTTAGGGTGTGGAATATAAATATTGAATTAATTTTTTAGATTTTGTATTCGTTTGATTTTACTGTGATTTCGGTTGGAATCATATACGAAACTTCGGTTTTGTGTCGAAACCGCTTGACTTTTCAAAACCTATCGCCTATGAATCACTATGCGAGGCGATGGAATTGTTCTCTCAATAACAAAACCTCCGGATTATTCCCTGTTGTATTCCTTTTCTCTCCTTTCCTCCTTCTCTCCTTACAACAGGGAGTTTTTTTATTTGTACGGCCTTTGATTTTGTGGTATAATTGGGTCGATGAGGAAAGGAATCTGTCATATACTGGCGTTTTTGCTGGCCCTGTCGGCCTCCGCTGGCGCCGCGACCCAGAAAAAGGCCGCCAGATCCGCGGGCAAGACCGGCGGGCACAAGGCCAAGAGGGTCAAGAAGAAGGAAACGACCACACAGCGGCTCGTTGGCGTTCCGAACGCTCCGTCAGAGCCCGGCGCCACTGCGACCAGCCCGCCAGTGTTTCAGAAGTATTTCGAATATCCGAACATAACGTTCTATAACGGCCAGAGCTATCCGCTTCAAAGCTTCATGACTCCTTCGGTGGTTCAGGCATATCAGGCCTACGGCTCCGATTCGCGGGGGGAAAGGCTGTGCTTTTCGTGCCTGACGCTCCAGGGGACCAGCTCCGGCGGCCTTCCGCCCGAAACCGTGTCCGCGACCGCGGCGCAGAAGGCCTGTACTCCGCTAAAGGCTGGATATTCGTATGTTTTCGTCGTTGACCAGAACGCGACCGCCACGTGCGGCATGTCCGGGACCTTGACGATGGAGGACGCGAACAAATCCGTCCGCGGCCAGATGCCTATAACGTTTTCGATAAACACGGCCGCCCTGTCCGATCCGAACAACTTCGACGATCCGGACAAGACGTTCGACCAGCTGTTCGCCAATTTCGACAAGGTCAGGAACGGGATAAAGAGCGCGTATGAGAATGTGAACGAGAAGTGCCGCGCGGCCAAGAAAGGGGTTAGCTCCCTGAAGGCCGCGGTTTCCGGCGCCACGACCCTTTCCGGCATAGGCATAGCGACTAGCGCGCTCGGCACCGGGGCGAGCGCCTGGAGCACGATTAACACTAAGAAGATAAAGGGCGGCCAGGAGGATCTGGCCAACGCCGACAAGGCGATACGCGACGCGCTTGCGGTGTTGGACGCGGAGGCTGTTAAGATAGCCGAGGGTGACGGGAGGACAGCTTGGAAAGAATCTGAGAAATACGCCGCTATCCTTGAAGGCGGCCGGTGGGAGCCGGACGATTCGTCCGCGACCGAGGGGAAGATAAAGCTGTTTAAGAGCAAGAGTGTCGATGAAAAAGCCCAGGCCGACCATACCATTAACTTCACCCAGGCGGTGAAGGAGTTGGAGAAGAATAGGAATGCCGAGCCATTGGCAGAGAATGATATTATTCGGCAATCCTCTCTAGTTACAACAGCCGCCAACAACGGAACAAAGCTTTGTGATGTCGATATTACTGGCAAGACCATCGCAGATAAGGATATCCAAGAGGTTAGATCTGATCTGAACAGTTCCGTTGACGATTTTAGAAACAACGGAACCGGAGCTGCGGAAATGGCGGCTGGTGAAAAATACGACCTGCTTATAAAGGAGTGCGATACCGCAAAAGATAACGCGAGTAAAGCGGTTGGCAAGACTGATTCGCAATCTATAAGGAGTAGAGAAAATTTTGAAAGAAATTATGGGGAGGGATTTGACTGCAAGCCTGATCCGGATCAATCCCCTGGTGCAAATGTTCCTGTCAAAAAAGCAGCTTTGCAGAAAGCTCGTTATAATTTGACCGCAGCTGGCGTTGCTCTTACTCCTGAACAAAAAAGCAAAATAAGATGCGTGGAAGACGCTATTGCCAAGCTCAACGAAGTGCAAAACGGCACCGGCTTCAACGAGAAGCTTGCCAAGCTTAGGACTGCCGAGGCCGCTGCGAAGTCGTTCGAGGATACGAAGGAGGACGCCCAGAGCGCGCGCAACCTGTCGTTCGGGCTCGACATGGGCGCGTCGGCCGCCGGTCTTGCCACGACCGGCTTGTCCGCCTTCGGTCTGGGCAAGGGCGCGGAAGCGGCAGGGGACGTGGACAAGGCGGCCGAGCAGGTCAAGGCCTGCGCCGACGCGTCGGCCGGATTGACCAAGGCCCTGTCCGACTACGACGAATACGTCCGCTCGCTCGAGGAGGAGGAAGAGGAGGATTTCATATGGTAAGGCGCAAGGCAATCGTCGTTCCCGGCCGTCTCGCCGTTCCCGCGCGTGCGGGCGTGGCTATGGCCTGGTTTCTCGCGTTCTCGGCCCCCGCGTTTTCCGCCGACGCGCGCATCACGGGGCCGAAGAAAAAGCTCGACGCCCAGATTGAGGCCCTGAACGCTGTTTCCCAGAAATGCCGTCCGAACAGCAAGGACATCTCGGATATTTCCGGCTCGCTGACCGCGGGCAATATCACGAACGCCGTCGCGATAGCCGGCGGCGGTACGGCCATGGTGACTAGCGGTATTTCCGTCTTCAAGGAATTCCAGTACAAGGGATTGCAGAAGAAAGATGAGCTGACGGACGAGGAAAAGAAGAAGATGGAGAAGACTACCGACGCGCAGGGCAAGCTCCGCCTCGCCTCCGCCATAGGTTCTGGCGTCGCCACGGCCGGCAACACGGTTTCCACCCTCACGCTGAACAGCGCGGCTGGCAAGCTGGATAAGGCCCTGGAGTATTACGGCGGATGCTTCGATGCGCTCGAGGCCGTGGACACGACCGGCTGGTGATGGTCCCGTCGTTCCGGCGCAGGCCGGTTCAGTCACCCCGGCGCAGGCCGGGGCCCCCTGTTCGGTATAGTTGCATATTCTTTGCCGCGGGATGGCTGCCTTTCGGCTTCGCTTTGTTTCGCCGGGGCAAGCCGCCGGCATGATAACGGCCTTTACTCCCCGCCTCCCGCGGGGATTTTTTTTATTTCAACGACAGAAAGGAGAAGCAATGGACATGTTTGCCGTATATGAGAAATACAAGCGCGCATTCGAGGAGCGGAGCCGGTTCGAGCCGGTATGGGACGACTGCAGGAGGTATTCCCAGCCGGGCGCGGCCGATGAGTGCGTGTTCGATTCTACCGCCGCGAATGCGGTGGACAACCTGGCCTCGAGCCTGCTGGCCCAGCTTACTCCGCCGTGGTCGCGCTGGTTCGGGCTCAGTTCCGGCTCTCCGGAGGCCGCGGGCGCGGTAGCGGAGGCCGAGCGCGTGCTCCAGAGCCACATGGAGCGCAGCAATTTTTATGTCGAGGCGCACCAGTGCTATCTCGACCTGGTGACGTTCGGCACGGCGGTCATGCTGTTCGAGGAGGCTCCGGTCGGCTGGCCGAGCGCGTTCAAGTTCTCGGCCGTTCCGTTCGAGGAGGTCGCGCTCGGCTCGCAAGACGAGGTATTCCGCCGCACTGTTTTGTCCCGCGATATTATGCGCGCGAAGTTTCCGTCGCTCCCGCTGCCCGAGGGCAAGGATTCGTTCACGGTGGTCGAATCCTCGGCTCCGCGCATGACGGCGAGCGGCCCGCAGGGGTTCGGCTATATGGTTTTCGCCGACGTGGACGGATCGCCGCTCTTGATATCCGAGGGCGTGTTCGGCATGTCGCCGTTCATAGTCTTCCGCTGGATGAAGATGCCCTCCGAGGTCTACGGCCGCAGCCCGATGATGAAGGCGCTTCCCGACGTCAAGACCGCGAACAAGGTTGTCGAGCTTGTCCTCAAGAACGCGTCCATGTCCGTCTCCGGCGTGTGGATGGCCGACGACGACGGCGTGATGAACCTGGACAACATAACGCTTTCCCCCGGAACGATAATACCAAAGGCCGTGGGATCCAGCGGCCTCACGCCGCTCAGGACCGGCGCGGATTTCAACGTAAGCCAGCTCGTGCTTTCCGAGCTTCGGTCGAACATAGAGCGCTGCCTCCTGGCCGACCGGCTGTCGGATTTTAGGGGGGCGCGCATGACCGCGACCGAGGTTGTGGAGCGCAGCGAGTCCGTCTCTCGGGTGCTCGGCGCGACGTACGGGCGGCTGCAGAGCGAGTTCCTGACCATGGTCATCCTGCGCGCGGTGGGCATACTGAAGCGCCGGGGCGAGATAGGCCCTCTGTTCGTCAACGGTCGCGAGGTGGATTTGAAATACCAATCGCCTCTGGCCGGCGCCCAGGCCGTGCGCGACGCCGAGAACGTCCTCGGCTGGATAAGGGCCATGGGCGACCTCGGCGGCGGCGCGCTGGAGCGCGTGGACAGGGACGCCGTTGCGAAATACCTGTCGCGCGTATTCGGGATAAGCGGCGACTTCACGGCCGATGCCGCTTCTCCCGGCGCGGGGAGCCCGTCAACGGGCCCGGAGGACTAGCCATGGAAGACCGGGATGATCCGCCGTTTTTGGAGGGGTTCGACCTGCTGAAGATTCCGGTGGTCGAGGACGGCCGGCCCGTGTGGCCGGAAAAGTTCCCGCTTGATAAGATAGAGCGGGTGCGCAGGTCTGCCGGCCCGCGGAAGTTCATGAGCCAGATGATGCTCGCCGTTCCGGACGGGGACGGCGGCCGGCTGTCCCCGGAAAGCCTGAAATTCTATTCGGCCGAGATAGAGGCGAGCGAGCGCAACCATGTCGTTTCGCATTCCGTCGCGGGCAGGCCGCTGGCCGGATATTCGTGCTGGTGGGATCCGTCGTTCGGATCGGCCAAGGGCGACGCGAGCGTCGTTGCCTATGTCCTTGTGGGCTGCGGAGGCGAGCGGTACCTGCACGACGTCGAGTATATCGCGGTGGACGATTCCGCGCGCTCGGCCGAGATACAGTGCGCCCGCATAGCCGGGTTCCTCGCCCGCCATTCGATACGGACTATCCGGGTCGAGGACAACGGGCTCGGCAAGTTTCTGCCGGAGATACTGCGCGCCCGCACCGGCGCGGCGGTGATAGCGGAGCGTTCCAAGGCGCCGAAGGAGAAGAGGATACTCGATTCGTTGGAGGTCGCGGCGTCGGCCGGGCTGCTCTATGTTCACGAAAGGGTGAGGTCTGCGCGCTGGATGGACGAATTTATGGGCTGGACGCCGGGCGGAGGTTCGCCGGACGACGGACTTGACGCCGCGGCCGGCGCCATGTCCGCCCCGTTCGCCAAGTTCCCGTTCGCGCTGGTCCGGCGCCGTTTCCCGCCGCGAGGCAAGACATACAAGGTAAGATGGAGGTGAAAAAAAGCTTTTGCATGGGTTATATACTTGACAAAACATTTATTTAGGCTATATTATCCATATGAACAGAAAGGATATATTATGTCCAAGAAATATCTGATTGTTTTTTGTGGATTATTTCTGATAATCGCCGGCGTTGCGATTCGGTTTCTTACCCGCAATTCTGCAAAGCCGGATGTTGCCATAGTGCCGGCCGTTGTTCCCTCCGCGCCGGAAAAGGTAGCTGGCAAGGGCACTCAGATATCGGCCGTGACCGCGGACAAGGTCCTGTCCATAAAGGTTTCCGCGCCGAAATACAAGACGACTCTGGGCGTGCATTATGCGTACGAGGGCGAAGCCGCCGCGCCGAAGCCCCGGCCGAAGGCCAAGGACAAGCTGGACGGGACCAGGATCTCTTGCGCCGGCCTCGATTGCGGCAGGCCGCGCTCGCCCAAGGCCGAGGCCAGGCTGGAGGCGAACGTGCGCGCCAAGGCAAAGGCCAGGGATTCCGCCCGCGCCGCCCGCTCCGCTTCACTGAAGGCCGCGAAGAAATCCGCCACGCCCACGCCCTCGGCGACCCGCGCCTCGTCCGGCGTTTCCGTTTCCGTCGCGAAGGGCAAGGCCGCCTCCGCAGCCCGGCCCGTTCTTCCGTCGCAGATTTGCGGGAATTGCAAGTGGAAGAAGGGTTCGGTCGTCATAACCAAGAATACCGTCGGAGAGCTCAAGTGCAGCGGCGTCATCCTGGGCGACCTGTACATCGCGAACATCGACGGGCTGAAGCTTCCCGAGAAGATGGTCGTCATGGGCAGCGTGTACGTGTACAATTCCGTCCGTCTGTCCTTCGGGCCGAAGTCCTATGTGCGCGGGAACATATTTGTCCGCGGCAGGAGTTCGATAAAGACGCTGTCCAAGGGGACGCTTCTCGGCGGGCAGATATTCGTATAGGGAGGTTGCCGTGAATATAGTGAAGCTCTCTGGCATATCCGAAGGCGTGCAGTCCGCCGTATCCTATGGCAGGGTGATTTCCGCGGGGCGCGTCGACGTGTATCCGGACAGGAGCTTTTCCAGCTTTCCGTCGGCCATGCGTCCGTACGTCATACGCGAGGTGTACTCCGCCGTGTTCGACGCCCTGCCGCAGGAATCGTACGACAGCATAGGCGGGATGTTTCTGCCCATGAACGCCATAGACGGCCGCGTCTCCAAGTGGACGTTGATTTACAAGATAAACAGTCTGGACAGGCGGCACGACGACGTGCTCATCGCCAAGGCCGAGCCGAGGCTGCCGCCGGGATTGCTGGACTGCTTCAATTCGAGGCACGACGTGGACTACGAGTACGCCAACCGCCGCATCGCGGGTCTGCTCCACAGGCTGTATCTGGAAAGGCGGAAATATTCCAGTATCAACGATCTTGTCGGGAAGAACGCCGGGAAGCACCCGTATATCAGGGCGCTGGTCAAGCGCGTGTACAAGGATCCCGAATTCATGGAAAGCGTGGAATGGATGCTGGACGCCATCCTGCCGGAAGGGTACGGAGGCCTGGATGCGAGCGGCAAGAAGTCCGTCGCCATGTTTGTCGTGCACGGCATCCGGCGTAGTCAGGAGCGCGTCAAGGATTCTTGAGGCGCCCGGCCGCCGCCGCGAAGTCCTTCTGCCTCGTTATGAAGCTTCCCGACACTATGCCCGTCGCCCCGGCCTGTTCGCACAGTTTCGCGGTGTCGTAGTTTATTCCGCCGTCCGCGTATATTTCGCCCGCGAAATTTTCCTTTGCCCGCGCTATCCTGTCCAGGGATTTTTCAAAGAACGGCTGGCCGCTTTTCCCGGTCGCCGCGGTCATGATCTGAATCTTGTCTGCTATTTTGAGATAGGGTTTCAGTTTTTCTATCTTCGTCTCCAGCCGTATGGCGATCCCGGCTTTAAGCCCGAGCGACTTCGCTATCCTCATCGCGTCCATGGCCCCGTCCGATTCTGCGTGTACTATTATCTCGTCCGCGCCGGCCTCGGCGAACCGCGCCGCTTGCGCGGCCGGGTCTATGGTCATGAGGTGGGCTTCGAACGTCTTTTTGCTGAGTTTTCTCAGGTCGGCGATTATCTTCGGCCCGTGGGTTATGTCCGGCGCGAAGATCCCGTCCATTATGTCGAAATGCACGGCGTCCGCGGTCGACTCGTCTATTTTCCTGAGCGTCGCGCCTATGTCTAGCACGTCGGCCTGCCATATTCCGACCGAAAGCTTCATTTTTTCCTGAACACCCTCCTGAACGACGCGCGGTTCTGCCCGTCCTCCGCGTGTTCTTCCTCCCTGTTCTTTTCCGACGCGGTTATTATCCCGTCGTTTAGCAGGATTTCTATCCTGTCCGCGTGCCAAGGCGCGGTTTCCGACGCGATCGCTATCCTGTCTGCGGCGACGGAGGCTATTGCGTCCATGAATTTGTCGCGGCTTGTGGAGCTCAGTCCGGACAGGGGCTTGTCGAACAGCATTACGCGCGGATTTCCGACGAATGCGCGCGCCAGGCTCAAAAGCTTCAGGTTTTCCTCGCTCATAAGCCGGGTTTTGCTGTCTATTATGGTGTTGTATCCGTTCGGCAGTGCGCGTATCGCGGATTCGAGGCCGAGCATGTCCGCCGCGTCGCGGTATCCTATGAATCCGGCGTATTTCTTCGCGTCCGCCGATTCCGAGGTGAGGCAGTTCAGGTTTTCCTTTATCGTGCCGTCTATTGCGAAGTATCCTTCCGGCACGTAGCGGATATAGTCCTTGATGCTTTTGGGCTGGAGCGTCGAGACGTCGTACCGGTCGAACAGTATCCGTCCGTCGTCCGCGCCGTATCCGCCCATTAGGGCGCGCAGCAGGAGCGAGCCCTCGAACGTGTTGTTCGCGCGTATCACGTATGGCCGCCCGTCCTTGAACGCGAACGTCTGGCGGTTGAGTATGACCTCGTCCTTTTCGCCCGTCACGGTGGCTTTTTCGAGTTTTATCTCGCCGTCGGTTATGTCCTCTATCCTTTCGGTCTTCGACTGCGTTTCCTGGTCGGCTATGGCCTGTCCCAGCCTTTCGATGGAGTTTATGAAGCGGAAGTATTCCGGCAGGAACCTCAGGAAGTTGCTCGTCAGGAAGAAGTTGTAGGAAAACAGGAGGACCGCGGCGATTGTCGATCCGACGCTCATGGCCCCGCGGCTTATGGAATACACCCCAACGACCGACAGTATCACCAGCCCGAGGAGGTATATCGCCTGCCCCAGCACCGAAAAGAGGTCTAGGCTGTAGCTCCGCTTGTACGTTGCCTCGACTATCGCGGCCTGGTAGTCCTCCCACATCTTTTGTATCTTTTCTGTGATGAGCATGGTTTTTATCTCGCCCATGTTGTAGACGGTGTTGGAAACCAGCTCGTCGCGCTCCTTGGTGGCGAGCTTTTCCCTGTCGTCCATCATGGAGGCAGAGTGCATGGTGGCCAGTATGAAGGCCGCGTATATGCACGTGAACACCAGGATTATGAAGAAATGCCGGCCGAACAGGACGCACAGCGTCGCCATGAAGAGGAGCGTGAACGGGGCGTCGAGGAAGTTCGATATGTGCCCGGTGGTCAGTCCGCCGCGTATGATGTCTATGTCCGTGAACACGCTGCGCCAGAAGCTTTCCATTTTCTTGTCGCGCACGGGGATCTTGAACACGCGTTCTAGTATTCCGCCGGACACCTTGGCGTCGATTTTGTACAGCATCTGGCTTATTATGCCGGAGCGCGCGTACCGCACCACGAAGTTCAGGCCGAGGACGAGGGCTATCGCGGCCATGCCCCATGTGCTGAAGCTCCTGTCGCCGAAAGCTATCTTCCCGTCGAAGAAGAACATGAGGAATATCGGCACGCACGCGGTCAGGAGGTTTATAGCGAAGCTCAGCCCGAACAGGTGCATGAGCGCGCCCTTGAACGCCGATATGACCGACGCGCCGTATCCGCCGCGGTTGTAGTAGTATTCGGGGATCGGGTTTGTCGGTTGCATTTTGGATTCCGGTGCTTTGGCCTATTTTACTCCGCTCCGGCGGACATAAGCAATGATTTTTTTGACTCCGGCGGCGGCTCTGGTCATATGCCTGGGCGCGGCCGTTTCCGCGCCCGTGCCCGTTCTTTTGGAATACAGCCTTACCGCGCCTTCCAGCTTTCTTTGCGCTTCCGGCCGTCCGCCGAGTATCTTCGCCCCTCCGCCGATAAGCGCCCCGCCTCCGGTTATGATTATGTCGCACAGCAGGCCTGCCAGGGCGCCGTCCTCCATCTGCTCGATTCTTTCCCGCATTTTATGGGCGATCGCGCTCATGGCCAGGTTGGATGCCTGCAGTATCTCGGACTTCGGGACTATCCTTTCGCCGCCGTCCGGCGTGGCCAGGGCTATCTGCGCGGAGAAGTCGAATCCCTGCGGCGCCCGCGCGCCGTATTTTAGCTTTAGGGCCTCCGCCTCCGCGGTTCCGATTCCAAGCTTCTGCGCGATGAAGTTCGTAACCGCGTCGCCGCCGAGCCCGGTACAGAATCCGCTTACGAATTTTCCCTTCGCGAACAGTCCCACGCGCATTCCGCCCGCCCCTATGTCCGCGATTGCGCCGTCCTTGATTGCCCGGCCCGCGCCCTCGGCGTACGCCGACGAGACTAGGCGCACGGGGTTCAGGTTGCATTTGCGTATCAGGGCGTGGATGCGCTCCCTCTCGTCGCTTGGCATGGAGACTATGTGGACGAGCGCGGCGACGCCGCCGTCTATGTCGCCCGGATGCGCCGAGTATTTGAGCGGTATCACGTGCAGGAGGGATTCCGAGTCGAGCTCGCCTGTCGGGGCTTTTCTTATGGTCTTTATTATGTCCTCTTCCGTCACGGTGCGCGTGCGCCTGAAATCAGTCTGCGCCTTGGCCGCGCGCGACCTGACGTGCCCGGACACTATGACTATCGCATCTGAGAGCCTCTCGTCTATCTTCGATTCTATCTGGGCTATCGCGGCGTTCACGGCCGCCGCCTCGTTTCCGGCGTTCGGCGCCTCCGAGGCGGCGAGTATCCTTCCGCCGTGGGCCGCCGCCGCGCGCACGTGCGTCTGTCCTATGTCCAGGAAGGCGAGCGGGCCGCCGTTCATTTCGGCTTCACCATTATCTTGTCGGGGATCCGGGCGTCTATGGCGGAGATTTTGCGCTTTAGTATGTCGCCCTTGCGGTCCAGCGCGGCTATCTCGTCGACCGATCTTTGCGCGTCCTCTGCGGACAGCATTATGACGAGCCCGTCGTCTGCGTCGTAGAGCGTTATGTTCCAGCGCGTCCCGGAGACGCGCTCCGCCGCGGCTAGGTTCGACAGGAGCGGCGGATACGAGGCGAGCGTCCTGAGGAGGGCGGGGGCTTTTTCCGGCGCGTCCTCGCCGTAGAGCATCGGGGGGAAGGCCTTGTCCGTTTCCTCGCGCACGGCCTCTCCGTTTTCGTCCACGGGAATATGCTCCCGTCCGTTGCTCCACGTGGCTATTATGTTTTTGGGCTCGACGTAGGCGGCTAGCCTGCGTGGGTATTCGCGCCGCACGGCGACGTTCTTCACCCATCCTGTTTTTTTTATCCTGGCCGCTATGTCGCCTATGTTCGCGAGGGCGAGCTTGTTCGTGGTCATGGCGCCGGCCGCGGCCTCGCGTATGCTCTTGCCGAGCGCCTCTTCGTCCGTGCGCGCGCCGCCGACTATCTCGACTCTGGCGGAGGCGAAGTTGAATTCATCGCCCGTCATGGCGGTCCTGATAGCTATGGCCGTGGCGGCCAGGGCTCCGGTTCCCATGGCCGCGGCGGACCAGTTTCCTATTCTTTCCAGCCATCTCCTCATATGGCCATGATACCATAAAAAGGCTTCCTTTTGAATAAGAATTATCATAAAATCGCGGTATGGGTATGGTTCGCGTGCACGTAGAGGATATATCGCCTAGGCTCGAGCTCAAGGGCGCGGATTTCCATTACCTGCATGATGTGATGAGGCTGGGGCCGGGCGGCGCCGTCAATGTGTTCAACGAAGCCGACGGCGAGTTCGGGGCCAGGGTCTCCGAAGTTTCGCGCCGCTCTGTCGTGCTGGATGTGGGGGGCATGGTGCGCGGCCCGGAAAGCGAGAGCCTGCAAGACATAGGGCTCGCCTTCTCGCCGATTCGCCACGCGCGGCAGGATTTCATGGTAGAGCACGCAACCGAGCTCGGCGCCATGTCCCTCTCGCCGGTCGTGATGGAAAGGTCGCAGGTGCGCGCGTTCAACGCCGGGCGCGCCCGCGAGATAGCCAGGCAGGCCTCCGAGCAGTCCCGCCGCCTGTCCGTTCCGGAGGTGCTATCTCCCGTCCGGTTCGCCGATTTCATGGCGGGGTTCGATTTCAAGTCCCGCAGGCTCGTGTTCCTGGACGAGCGTCCGTCTGCGAAAAGGGCTCCCATGCCGCCCGCGCCGGCTACGTTCCTCGTGGGGCCGGAGGGCGGTTTTTCGGAGGCGGAGTTCGCCGCGCTCGATGCCTCTCCCGCCGTCGGGATTTCGCTCGGGCCTCTTGTCCTGCGTTCGGAAACCGCGGCCCTTGCGGCGCTGGCCGCGTACGGTGCGGGGGCGCGATGAACACGGCCGCCCTGGATTTCATGCGCGCTATGAGGGCCGAGCTCGCCGCGACGAATTCCTCGCTTGAAAAGCAGGGTATTTTGAGGCGCTATTTCGATTCCGATCCGGAAACCTTCCGCCGCCTTATGTCGTACCTGTATGATTATGACAGGATGTTTTACGTCACGTCCCAGACCGTGTCCGACTGCGCCGCCGCGCCTGCGTCGCAGTCGGCGCTGGACTTTTCCGGCATAGGGACGGTGTTCGACATGCTCGACGCCCTTCACTCCCGGGCGTACACGGGCAACGCCGCGCGCGCGTTCGTCGCGGGGTACATAGCGGCGGTCGGCGACGGGTACGCGGATCTGGTGAAATGCTTTTTGGACAAGGACCTGCATGTCCGCGTTTCCATCGCCACGATAAACAAGGCGGCGCCCGGCACGGTCAAGGAGTTTTCCTGCGCCCTTGCCAACAAGTTCCACGAGCGCGAGAAAAAGATAGACGTGGCGGATTATTACATAAGCCGCAAGATCGACGGCTGCCGCTGCCTGACCTTCACCTCGACCGGGGAGTCGTACTCGCGCGAGGGGCACGAGTTCGAGACCTTGGGTCTGATACGCGGGGCCGTGCGCGCTCTCGGCCGCCCCGGCTTCGTGATAGACGGCGAGGTATGCATAGTCGACGAGAACGATCGCGAGGACTTCCAGGCTATAATGAAGCTTATCAAGAGGAAGGACTTCACCATTCCCAACCCGAAGTACAAGATATTCGACATCCTGACCGAGGGCGAGTTCTACGGCAAGTACGCCGACGTCCCGTACGAGGAGAGGATGGCGCGGTTGGATTTCGGGGGCGATCCGCTGTTCGACCCTCTTCCGTTCTATCCGTCGGACTGTTTCGACGAGCTTGTCAAGCAGGTGTCCGCGGGCGTGTTCGAGGGGATAATATACCGCCACAGGAGGATATACGAGGGCAAGCGCTCGGACGCCCTGTTGAAGTACAAGGAGTTCGAGGACGCGGAATTCAGGGTCGTGGCTACGACCGGGGGGATTATGCCCGTCCTCGAGGGCGGCGTCATGGTCGACACTCCGGTCCTGGCCAACGTCATCATAGATCTCGGCGGCGGCGGCACGTGCGAGGTCGGCTCGGGATTTTCTGTGGAGGAGAGGCTCGAGTTCCTCGCGCATCCTGAGCGCATAGTCGGCCACATGATAACGGTCAAGTATTTCGAGCGCACGACCGACCAGTTCGGGAAGCCCTCTCTCCGCTTCCCCATATTCAAGGGCATAAGGGACGAGATGCTGTAGGAGCTCGTCGGTTTATGCGGGAAGTTTGAAGATTTCCCGGACGCATTTTTGGATTTCACGGAAGATTGGGGCAGGCAGGAAGCTCTTCTTGAAATTCGCATGCAAGTTGCCGCGGCCGAGGAACGGCGGTTGCAATCTGTCCAGGCTTACGGCCTGGACCATGTCGCATAATGCCCAGCAATCTTTTTGGCAAGCACTCCCGTCAGTAGCCCCGGCCTTAGATGGACGGTATGCCGGACTTCTTTCGTCGGATCCTGCGATGTGAAAGGAACTACTATGGCAAGCCTTGCGCGCTTGTGTGAATGGACTATGGCTACCGGCCGAAGCTTGCCTATCTCCGGCCTTATGTTCGCTGATAACTTTCCCTCACGGACTATGGAGTCATCCTCCCTATTCCGGCAAGCCTCGAAAAAACACATCAGGACCTGTCCGTCTTTGACAAATTTAAGGGGTGCGAGAGGCATACTTCTCTTCTTGATTTTAGACCCCGCCGAAGCGGGGCCGGTAAACTCATTTCTGGGAAATTCATTTTCTTTATAGTCGATTCCTAGGCAAAAGTCAAGTAGTTTGTGCAGTCCCTTTGTATCCGTCCCTATCCGAATATATACAAGCTATAGGCGTTATACGCTTGTTCGTGCCAAAAACTTGACTGCGCCCCGGCCCCGCATACGCCGTTCTTGGACCCTTTCGGGATAGAAGGGCGGGGAGTTACAATATCATAATAAGAAATGACCTCTTTGGCCTTTGGGGCGGACCCTTGGACATACGCCAAAGACTCCCCTGTTCGGGATGTCCTCTTATTACGAACTTGTACGGTCCGGCGCCGTCTCCGGTGCGGATAGTATTATATTCCTGATTTCGGGAAATGTAAAATGAAATTTGCCTCGCCTGAAATATTTTGCCTCGCCTGGAATATAAGCACGCGGCCGTGTCAGGGTCGCGGGCTTTTCTGATTTGCGAAATCCTATGCCTTGCCTATTGATTGTCAAGGCGGTATGGATAAGGCGTTTGTCGTTATCTCGAATACTGTTTCTTTATGTCCAGCAGCTGCTCTGTGGCGGACGGGTTGAAATCTTCGCCCGCAAGCTTGAAGAATGCGTCGATATAGCGGTCGACGGTCGCGTCCACGACAATGTCCGGAAGGGTCGGCTGGGACTTTCCGTTCCATCTTCCTTCCTTTTCCTCTTTCGTTAGGAAGTCGCGGACCGGCTGCTTGTCGAAGGATTTCGGCTCCCTGCCCGCGGCGAAGGCCTCTATGTAGTCGTCTGCGTCCCAGAAGCGGGAGGAATCCGGAGTCAGCGCCTCGTCGCCGAGGATAACGGCCTCGTTTCCTTTTCTGTTTTCCTCTTCGTCGATTCCGAATTCGAGCTTCGTGTCGGCCAGGATTATGCTTTTCTCGGCGGCGTGTTCGCGCGCGGCTGAGAAGATTGCGACGGCCAGCTGCTCGGCCTTTCGCGCGGTCTCGGCGCTAAATCCGGAGGAGCGGATTATCTCCGCGGCGCGCGTTCTCGATATATTCTTGTCGTGGAACCCGGACTCGGCCTTGGTCGAGGGGGTGTAGATTGGCGTTTCGAGCCTGCTCTCCGGCTTGATGTTCCTTCCTATCGCGTGGTCGAACAGGGTGCCGGCCTCTGCATCGTAGTCCGACTTGCCGTTGGCGTCCTTTTTCAGGACCGAGCCGGTCAGGTGCCCGCGGACTATGGCCTCTATGGGAAGCATTTCCAGTTTCCTGACCAATGCGACGCGGTTCCTGAGCGCTTCCTTGTGTGGCGCGAGGTCGGGGTAGGCCCTGGCTATGGAATCTATGTCGGTGTCGATAAGATGGTTTGGTATCCCGAGTTTTGCGAGTTTCCCCATCCAGAAATTCGAGAGCTGGGAAAGCACTACGCCCTTTCCTGGAATGCCCGGGTTGAGGATGATGTCGAGCGCGGATATGCGGTCGCTTGTTACCACAAGGAGCTTGCCCTTTTCGATATTGTAGGAATCGCGGACCTTTCCGGAGTGCGGCTCTCCCAGCGATTTCGGGAGCCTGATGCTGGTTTCTGCTTTATTTACTTTATTCATTTTTAGCCTTTCGTTGATTTTGCCCCCGGGGGAGGATTATACGGGCGTGCGCGGCCGGACGCAAGGGATTTCTGTCCGTCCGTCCGATATTTGTTGCGTCTCTTTGGCGCGCTTCTCCCCGGCCGGTTTTCCTTGTCTATGCGGCGGGCGCGTGGTACAATTTTTTTATGGGTTGTTTTACTTCCGAGTATTCGCATAAGAATCGCGCCGAGATGCGCGGAGGCGCGCCGCATCTTATGTATGATTGCAGCGGATTTGTGGCGCTGCACTTGGCGCGAGCCGGGCGGCTTCGCGCGTTGGCGGAGGTGCGCGGCTGGCTGCGGGAGGCCGGGTTCATAAAGATAAACCGCTTTTATTGCCAGGACTGCGGCCGGCTGCTTGCGCGGCGCGGCGGGCTGAGATACATAAAGGTTTCGCCTGCGCCGGCGGCGGGCGACGTTCTGGTCGTTGTTTTCGGCGACGGCAACGGGCATTGTATGGTTGTCGAGGATATTCTGTCGCGAACGCCGGAGGAAATAAGCTTGCGCATCGCCGACAGCACCCGTTTCCCGCATAGGAACGACACCCGCGCGGAAGGCCAAACCGGCATTGGCAGCGGGGAGATAAGGCTGCTCGGCGCGGGCGGGAAATACGATGTTTACGATGCTCAAAATCCCGGGCTGCCGCCGCGGAAGGCGGAGATATATTTTTTAAGGTTTCCGGGATGAAGTCATCGCGGGTTTCTGTCGCCTCGTCCAGCCCGGCGGATCTCGTCGGGACAAAGCCGTTCTCGCCATAAGAAGCTACCTGGCGCGGAAGGCGCGTCCCGTTATGCCCGTTATGCCCGTTATGTCTGCAAATCTGTTGAGATTCCCCTCGAGTTTCGCTCTTGTCCGCATCAATATCTTTCCAAGATGATTTTCGCCTTTCCCGTCGCAAACGCCCCAGAAGACGTCTCCCCAAGTATTGCCTTCTATCAATTCTGCGCTGCCTGTATTCAAAAGCATTTGTTTCAATTCGTCGTTGAAGAAGAATTTTTGCCATACCAAACCGGTCATTACGTCGATTTTTATTTTATCCCAATCTTTTCGAATTGCCAATCCGCCGTTATCCGCAAAATTTTTGGCCCAAAACGGAGTAGCGTCTATAAATTTTAGCATATCGTCTGGGTTGGCCGCTTTGGCGGCCTGATAGGCGTTCTCGACGCAGTTGAAATTATGCCCTCCGTAAGAAACCCTGACGATATGCGGATACATATCTCCGTTTTTATTCTTATATGGATAGAAGTTCGATAGGAATCTTGTTTCCGTAGTTGTAAAGGTTTCTATTTTTTTCATCTCGATACCAGATTCTGGTTTTTCCAAATTATAAGGCTGCGTTTTAGGAATAAAGATAGAAAATGCGATTTGGCGTATGTCGGCGAGTTTTTTGAAAGATTCCCCTCCGGCCGGAGGGGAGGGGTTTATTTCTTGGTTTTGACGGGCGCGGCCGGGGCGGGCTTTTTCTTTATATGGTCTATCCTCTCGACCTGGGGCCCGGCCCCGTTCTTCGCGTCGGCGGGTTTTGCGGCCGGTCTTTTCGTGGCCGTCGCGGGCTTTGTCGGGGCGGCCGGCTTCGGGGCGGGCTTCTTGGCCTCGCTCCCGGCGGCCCGGGGCTTTTTCGTGGCCGGGAGGGGCTTGGCCGCGTTTGCCTTGAAGAACTCGCCGTCCTTTTTCGGAATGACGAATGTCTGCTTCACGTATATGAGGTCCGGGTCGCGTATCTGGGACTTGTTGGCCTCGAATATCACGACGTAGTTCGCGCCGCGGCCGTATTCGCGAAGCGCCAGGTTCCACAGGCAGTCGCCCTTCTTTATCATGACCATGGTGTTCTTGTCGTCGAAGAACGTCGGCGTGAACTTGTATTCCACGCGCCGTGCGACCTTTTTGCCGTCAGCGGTCATCATGTCGGCGCGGAGCGCGTGGGGCCTAGCCTCCATTTTCCTGTCGGCGTCTATCGTCCAGGCCTTGCCGGAAGAAGCTTCGCCCACCAGTTCGTTGTCCAGGAACAAGCGCACCTTGCGGCCGCTGAGCGCCACGCCCTCGGCGTGGAATTCGCCGGATTCGGTATAGTCGAGCTTGGCTATCCTGAGGGCGCCTATGTCCTGTCCCCTGGGCGCCGCGATTACGGTGGATTTCTTGCCGCCCATTATCGCGGCCACGTCGTCCTTGCCGGTTTTCGACACGTGCAGGAGGGCGCTCTGCTTGCTCTTGACCTTGGCTCCGTCGCGGATCGCGAACAGAGACAGCCTGCGGTTGCCCGGCGCCAGGGATTTTTTGGGAAGGAACACCCACTGGCCGTTCGCGTCGGCCTTTTCGATGCCTATTTCGCGGCCGTTGTCGAGGATGTGGACTTCCTCGCCGGCCTTTGCGCGGCCGGAGGCGACGACTTCGCCTTTTTCCATGCGCACTATGTCGAAGCTGGGCGGGGCTGCGGCTGCGACCTCCTGGGGCGCCTCCGCGACGTTGGGCTCGGTTCTGAAGGCCGAGATTATCCACACCACCGCTCCGGCCACGGCCAGGAATATAAGGGCGGCTATGGCTATTTTCTTTTTGCTAAGAGCGGAAGCGGCGGGCCTTTTGCGTTCCGTCTTTTCGGCCTTCCTGTCGAGCATTCTGTTGCCTGCCGAGAACGTCGCGCGGTTTTCCTGCGCGTCCGAGTTTCCGGCGATAAGCATGGGCTCTTTTTTATCCATTTTGTGCTCCTTTGTTAAAACTTGACATAAAAATAGGGCATTTGTTCAAATTTGTCAAGTTTAGAAATAATAGCGGCCGATAAAAAGCGCGCGCCGGTGCCGGATGCGCGGGTTTCTTTGTCGAATTTCCTTGATTTCCCGGGTGTTCGGGGGTACGCTGGAATCATTAGAAAGCAAAGGTTAGATATGAAAGGCGGTAAAACGCGGTTGACGGTCTTGCCGCATGGCGTGTTTGCGTTTATATGGCATTTTCTTTCCAAGCGCAAATGGCTGTTCTGGGCCCAGGTCGTGCTTATATTCCTGCGCGGGGCGAGCAATATGGCCTGGCCCTATTCGATAAAGATGCTGGCCGACGCGTTCGGCCGCGCGACGCCAGAAACCGTGTGGGAAAGCGTGCGCGCGGTGCTGTTCCTCTATTTTTCGATATACGCGGCGCACATATTGGTCAACCGCGTGTACAAGTTAATCGGCAACTATTTCTATCCGGCCATGTCCACGGCGGTCAGGTCGGAGGTCGTGTCCGGGATACAGTCGAAGTCGTTCTCGTTTTTCATCAACAATTTCACGGGCTCGATGGTGAACAAGATCGGCGACCTTACGCGCGAATCGCGCGAGCTTACGAAGCTTTCGCTGTGGATTCTGGAGATATGGGCGTTCGTATTCGCCGGGTTCGCGATGTTCGCGCCGATACATTGGGGGATAACCGCCGTATGCTGCGCATGGATATTCGCGCACATAAGTTTCTGCCTGTTCCGGTTGAGGACGTGGAACAAGCTTGCCTACGACACCAGCGAGGCTGCGAGCGCGGTGACCGGCCGCATCGCGGATTCGCTTTCGAACTACGGTTCGGTCAAGTCCTTCGCCAGAGAGAAGGCCGAGCGCCGCTACATCATGCCGTTCCTCATGGACAGGCAGCGCAAGGACACGAAATGGGGCCGGACGATAAACCGCGACTATTTATTGCTGGACTTTCTGTCGTTCTTCGGCCTGTACGTCCCCGTGTTCGCGATGATAATAGCGCTCTATAGGAACGGGACCGTCGGGGTGGGCAGCATTTTGTTCGTCACGACGGCGGTGGATTGGATAAACGGCCGCATATACGACCTCGGGGACAAGCTGTCGGCCTTTTCTGAATCCTACGGCACCATGAAGCAGGCCATGTGGGTCGTCACGGCTCCGCTCGAGATAGAGGATGCGAAGGGCGCGGCGGAGCTGAAGGTCAAGGACGCGGTGATAGAGTTCGACCGCGTGCGTTTCCGGTACGACAGCCGCCGGGACGTGCTTTTCGACGGCTTCGGCCTCAAGATAGGCTCTGGCGAGAAGGTCGGCCTGGTCGGATCTAGCGGCGCGGGGAAAAGCTCGATAATCCACCTGCTATTGCGCTATTTCGACGTGCAGGGCGGTGCGATACTCATCGACGGCCAGGACATCCGCGGCGTGACGCAGGAGAGCCTGAGGCGGGCGATAGCCTTCATCCCCCAGGACACGAGCCTGTTCCACCGCACGATTCGCGACAACATAGCCTACGGCCGCCAGGACGCGGCGCAGGCCGAGGTCGAATCCGCGGCGAGGAAGGCTTATGCGCACGAGCTTATCATGGGCACGCCCGACGGGTATTCGAGCCTGGTGGGCGACCGCGGCATAAAGCTTTCCGTGGGCCAGAGGCAGAGGATAGCCATAG
>JAITSG010000032.1 GCA_031288035.1 Rickettsiales bacterium
GCCGTTCCGGAGGAATCGGCGGGGAGCGGTTACGGCCTGTATCTGTCGAGCCTGGTCGCGGACGCCCGCGGGGATTTTTTCTACCTCGTCGGCAATTACGGCAGGGCGGTCAAGAACAAGGCGGGCGACGACTTCCTCAATCGGCTTTATATAAGAGAGGACATCAACGGCGACAAGCAGGGCGCTCTCAGGAAAGCGAAGTCCGCCCGCGCGCCGGAGCGGGCCGCCGCATCCATATACGTCGCATCGCGCGAGCTTGCTTCCGGCAGGATAAGGGAGGCTCTTTCCGCCCTGGGCGGAATCAATCCCGGCATAATAAGCGATATTCTGAAGTCCTGGCTCCTGATTTCGGACAAGAGGCCGAGGGAGGCCGCCCGGGCGCTCATGCGCCACATAGACCCTCGTGACGCCTTCATTCCGGCCATGACAAGCCTGGCCCTGGTGTACGCCCAGACCGGCGGGCGGGAGAACGCCGACGTCATATACAAGACAGCCTTGCGCTATCGGCTGGATCCGCTGGACCTGGAGCAGATAGCCGCGTTTTACGGCCCGGCCGAATCGCCGGGGATTCTGGAGGCGCACTATAAGGACTATCCGTCCGAGTCCCTGGCCGACCTTCTGTCCGCAATGAAAAAGGGGTACAGGCCCGCGGCCGCCGACACGCCGCAAAAGGGGTTTGCGCTGTCGCTTTTGAAGATATCCAACAGCATACTGAACGCCGGCGATGATTCTCTTTACGACAACGCTTTTCTTTACGCCAACCAGGCCCTGGCCCTGTGGCCCGGGTTTTACGCCGCGAATCTGGCTCGCGCCAGGATATTCCTGGCCTCCAACCGCGGCGCGGACTTTGCGGCCGAGATTGCCATGATTCCCGAGGGCAGCTGGCTTTTCGGCGCGGCGCGGATAATGAAGGCTAACTATTGCATGTCGCGCGGCGAAACCCGCCTGGGGATAGAGGCCTACGAGGACGCTATAGAATCCAATCCGGCTCTTTTGGGGCCGTATCTGGCCATAGGCCGGCATTATTTTTCCAAGGGCGACAACAGGGAGGCCGTGAAAATTCTGTCCCTTGGAGCGGCCAGGGGAAAGGGCGCCGCGGCAAAGGCGTACATATTCTACCTGCGCTCTCTCGCCTACGAGCAAATGGACGATTTTGCGAACGCCTTGTCCGATCTGGAAAGGGCGGCGGCGCTCGCTCCGTCCGAGCCGGCGTTTTTGAACAGCTACGGCTACTTCCTGGTCGACCGCGGCGTCAATGTGGACAAGGGGACCAGGCTTATAGAAAAGGCTCTTCGCATGGACAGGGACAATCCGAACTATGTCGACTCGTTCGGGTGGGCGCTTTTCAAGCAGGGAAACTTAAAGGACGCGGCCCTGCTTCTCCAGTATGCGAAGCTCCTCAACCCGACCAACGCCGTGATATGCGACCATCTGGCGAGCGTCTATTGGATGCAGGGGCGCGAAGCCGAGGCCAGGTTCGAATGGAACAAGGCCCTGCATTATTACAAGGATTCGGACAAATTCGAGAACCTCACCCCGTCCATGATCAGGGAGCGGCTGGAAAACGGCTATGAGAAAAAGTAATGCGTCCGGCAAGGACGAAAAAATCCGGCTGGAATCACCGAATCTGAAATACAGGGAGACTTATCTCGACGCCGTGGCAGAGTTCGCGGAGCGTGCGGACCCGAAGAATTCCACGGAGGCTCATTATAAAAAAATCACCGCCGAAAATTTCGACGCAATGGTCGCCAAGCGCTTGAGGGAAATGACCGAGCCAGACGAGGGCAGGGTGCCCGCGACCACGTTTTGGATCATGCGTGGCGATCGGTATGTCGGGCGCATACAGCTGCGCCACAACCTGAACGGCGGCATCCTGGCCAACTATGGCGGGCATATAGGATACGACATCCGGCCTAGCGAACGGGGCAGGGGCCATTCGAAGGCCGCGCTTCGTTTGTGTTTGGCCGAGGCAAAGAAGATAGGTCTGCCGGAAATATTCATAACCTGCCTGGATTGGAACGAGCCATCGCACAGGACCATCCTAGGGGCCGTGAGGGAATACGGCGGCCGGGAGGCGGAGCCCTATGCCGATCCAGAAACCGGCGGCCGTTTCCTGCGGTTTTGGATAAACACAGGGAAGAAAAGGACGCTGCCCAAAAGGCCGCGCGAGGATCGCGGGCCCGAAGGCGGGGCAAGAAAAAAGGAACCCGAAGCCGGCCGAATCGCGCGTGTTGCAGCTCGCGCCTGTAATGGCGTCCCGGCCGAAAAATAAAAAACGGATGCCGGACGCTCAAGAAACCCAATAAGGCCTCACTTCCCCGCCTCCCCGATTTTAGCCTCCATTTCTTCCCTTATCTTCCTGACCTGGTCGTCCCTGTCGGCCCTGATGTTGGCTAGCTTTTCTTTCTCGTCCGCCCTGGCCTCCGTTATCCTGCCGTTTGCGCTTTCCTCGGCCTCTCTGATTTTTTCCATGGCCGCCGCCTTTGTTTTCCTTATCCTGGCGTGCGCGTTCTCCCTTATTTTCGCAGCTTTTGGCGAGGCCGCCCCGGCCTCGCCGCCCCGCGCCCTGATCGAGGCTAGGCACAGGGCCGCGCTCGCTCGGCCGGATGTCGTAGCTTATGCGCCCCTGTGGTCTTCCGACCACGGGCAAACCAAGCCTTATTGAGCCGTCCGACTTTGCACTTGCTTTTCCCCTGCCGCTTGTTATAATAGGCGCATGTCGAGGCTTTTTGCATCGTTCTTCTCCACTACGACCCCTGCGGGGGTATAGTGTCCATTGCCTTTTTTCGTAAGGCGCATATTATTGCAGGTTGCATGAAGGCGGGAGGCGGGCTTGCCGCGCGTTCCGCCGGCTAAACTACCAAGGCTCCGGCGCATTGCCGCGGGGCCGGAAAAATGGAAGGAAAATATTATGGTTGATTTGGAAGTGTTGCGTCATTCGTACGCCCACATAATGGCCGAAGCCGTATCCGAGCTCTATCCCGGCGCTAAGCTGGCCATAGGCCCGGCGGTCGAGGACGGGTTCTATTACGACATGGATCTGGACAGGAGGCTTTCTCCGGACGATTTGCCGAAGATAGAGGAGAGGATGCGCGAAATAATCGCGCGCGCCGAGCCGATCCTCCGCGAGGAAATGACAATAGCCGAGGCGAAAAAGAGGTTCGCCGGCAATCCGTACAAGCTCGAGATACTGGACGGGATAGAAGGCGAAAAGGTCTCCGTGTATTCGCAGGGGAAGTTTTCCGACCTCTGCCGCGGCCCGCACATAAAAAGCACGGCCGAGGCCGACCCGGGCGCTTTCAGGCTTGTTCGCCTTGCCGGGGCCTATTGGCGCGGGGATAGCAAGAATAAGATGCTCCAGCGCGTGTACGGCTTCGCGTTCGGGACTAAGGCGGAGCTTGACGCGCATCTAAGGATGCTTGAGGAGGCGGAGAAGCGCGACCACAGGAAGCTCGGCGCCGCCATGGATTTGTTCCATTTCGAGCCCGAGTATGCGCCCGGCGTCGCGTTCTGGCATCCGAATGGATGGACGCTGGTGCAGGCCATGATATCGTATCTTCGTAAAAAGCAGGCCGCGGCCGGGTACGTCGAGGTGTCCACGCCCCAGATGATGAACCGCGTCCTTTGGGAAACCAGCGGGCATTGGGACAAGTACCGCGAGAACATGTTTACCGCGAGGGCCGAGGGCGAGGATATGGAGTACGCCGTCCGCCCCATGAACTGCCCCGGCGGGATACTGATATACAAGCATGCGGTGAGGAGCTATCGCGAGCTTCCTGTCCGCATGGCCGAGTTCGGGGTGGTGGACCGGTTTGAATCGTCCGGTTCTCTCATGGGGCTTTTGCGCACGCGCGAATTCATGCAGGACGACGCGCACATATTCTGCGCGCCCGATCAGCTGGAGGCCGAATGCCTGGCCGTAGTCCGGCTCATCATGGATATATATAGGGATTTCGGATTTGAAAAGGTCCGCATAAAGCTCTCCACCCGGCCGGAAAAGCGCTTGGGCTCGGACGAGCGCTGGGATGTCCTTGAGAAGACCCTCTCCGGCGCGCTGGAGCACGGCGGATATGGATACGAGGTTTTTCCGGGCGAGGGCGCCTTCTACGGCCCGAAGCTCGAGTTCGTCTTGAAGGACGCCATAGGCCGCGACTGGCAGGCCGGGACGCTTCAGGTCGACATGAATCTGCCGGAGCGTTTCGGCATGGAATACATAGGCCCGGACGGCAGGCCGCATACGCCCGTGATGCTCCACCGCGCGCTGTTCGGCGGGATAGGGCGCTTTATAGGCGTCCTGCTCGAAAGCACGGCCGGCAGGCTTCCGCTGTGGCTCTCGCCGGTGCAGGTGGTGCTGGCGACCGTGACCGAGGGCGCGAACGCATATGCCTCCGATGTCAAGGCCCGGCTGGAATCCGCGGGCGTGCGCGTTCAGGCGGATTTGTCCGGGGAGAAGATAGGGGCGAAGATCCGTCTGCATTCCGAGGCCAAGGTGCCGATTATCGCCGTCATAGGGGCCAGGGAGTCCGAATCGGGCACCCTCGTCCTGCGCAGGCTCGGATCCGATGGGCAGGAGGAGGTTTCCGTCGACTCTCTGATAGGCATGGTAAAGGCGGCCGGGCCGGCCGGTTCGTAGGAATCCGTGCGGGCATGCTCGCCGGGACGTTCCCAGGTCCGGCCCGGAAACCCGAGGCAGGAATATTGCATAATATTCCGGAATGCCGCTATGCCCTTGATTTTCATGCCGGCAAATGGTGCAATAGGCCTTGCATCGACTAAAGGTAGCCAAGGTTTTTTACAATAGATCAGGCAAATAGGACTTTCCACGATTGCTGTATGAAATTCGGAGATCCTGCAAAATGCTCGAACCCGGAAAACGCGCAGAAAAAGAATACCGGCCAGAAACAAAATACAATAAGACGCAGGTGATGTGTTTCGCTGTTTTATGGGCAGGGTGGCGATTTTCCACCCTCTTCCTCCTCGATGATAAAAAGGCCGCATAGGGTCAAAACCGCGTTTAATAGCACGGCCCGGCGGGGCCGCGCAAGGTAAAATATTTTCCTCTTGCTTTTTTTATGTCAACCGCCGTATAATGCCTATGAATTGACTTCAACCGCTAACGAAAGGAAAAAAAATGATTAAAAAGTATGTGAGCGCCATCCTGTTCCTGGCCCTTGCCGCATGCAGCGGCGGCGAGGAGCCGACCGTGTCGGCCGTATCGGCGACCGCGCCCGAAACCGTGAACTCGGCCGCCCAGACGTCGCTTAAGGACGCCGCCGGCGACACGATCTATTTTGCCTATGACAAGTACAGCCTTTCGGACGAATCCATAGCCGTGCTTGACAAGCAGGCTGCGTGGCTGGGCAAGAATCCCAAGGCCAAGGTTATAGTCGAGGGCCATTGCGACGACCGTGGAACGCGCAAGTACAACCAGGCCCTGGGCGAGCGCCGCGCCAACGCCGGCAAGCGCTATCTGGTTTCCAAGGGCATCTCGACCAAGCGCATAACCACCGTTTCGTATGGCAAGGACAAGCCGGCCGTGACCGGCACCGCCGAGGATGCGTATACCAAGAACCGCCGCGACGTGACCGTAGTCGTGAAATAGTCCAAGCGCGCGTGTTTGGAAAACCTCCCCGATTCGGGGAGGTTTTTCTATTCGTTGTTTTGCCGCGCATCTTGTCCTGAAAGCCGGCGCCTGCATGTTCGATATGCCCGCAAAGTTGCAAGGG
>JAITSG010000037.1 GCA_031288035.1 Rickettsiales bacterium
CCGCGCACTCTCGTTATGGGCTGTTTCAAGGCCCGGCATCCTTTCGGATACTGTCGGCAGTATAGCACAAACCCGAAGATTTGTAAAGGGTTATCGAAGGGCCTCAATCTTCCCTTACCTGGCCGAAACGACGGTCGCGGCGGGAATATTCGTCGAGGGCCTCCTTGAGCTTCTCCTCGTCGAAATCGGGGAAATGGTACTTAGGGAAGTAAAGCTCGGAATATCCCGCGCACCAGCTAAGGAACCCGGAAAGCCTCTGCTCGCCCGAGGTGCGGATAACGAAGTCCGGATACGGATCGCCGCAAAGGTCGGAATAGCGGTCGAACAGCTCGCGCGTGACGTCGCCGGGCGAGAGCCTGCCCTCGGCCGCCTCCGCCGCTATGCGGCGCGTTACGCGCAGTATCTCGTCCTGGCCGCCGTAGTTCATCATGAAGTTGACGAAGAAGTCCGAAAAACCCTTGGTCTTCTCCTCCAGATCGCGCATGGCGTCCTGTATCGCGGGAGAAAAGCGCGACTTGTCGCCCAAGACGCGAAAACGCGCCCTGTTCTCGATAAGCTTGTCCCCGCGCTTGGTTAGATAGTCGAGGAACAGCTTCATCAGATAGTCTATCTCTTCCTTCGGGCGCGTCCAGTTCTCGGTCGAAAAGACCCAGAACGTCGCCATCTTTATCCCGAACTTGCGGCACGCCTCGAGCACCCTCTGCACGGCCTTGGCGCCGTTGAGATGCCCGACCGAACGCGGCAGAGAGCGCGCCTTGGCCCAGCGGCCGTTCCCGTCGACTATGAATCCTATGTGGTGCGGAACCTTCGCGGACATCACGAAATACTCATTATATCGGCCTGCTTCGACTTGACGAGACCCTCTATCTCGGCTATGCGCCGGTCGGTCAGCTTCTGTATCTCGGCCTCGTTTAGCCGCTGCTGGTCCTCTGACTTCTCAATCTCCCTCGCCTCTTCCATGGCGTCCTTGCGAATCAGGCGCACCGCCACTTTCGCATCCTCGCCGTACCCGCCGGCAACCTTGGTAAGCTCCCGGCGCCGCTCCTCGGTCAACGGCGGTATGGATATGCGAATCAGGGTCCCGTCCGAATTCGGGTTCAGGCCCAGGTCGGATTCCCGGATCGCCTTCTCCACGGCCTGGACGTTGGCCCGGTCCCACACCGAGACGCCGATGGTCCGGGCGTCGGGGGTCGAAAGGCTCGCCACCTGGTTTAAGGGAACGGACGCGCCGTAGGCCACGACCATCACGCCGTCCAGCAACGCGATGCTGGCACGCCCGGTGCGCAGGCCGGACAGCTCGCGCCCCAGCTTGTCCACCGCGTGCCCCATCTTATGATCAGTATCGGATTTAAGCGAAGCAAAATTTTCATGCATTTTTCCACCTCTTGAGAGAAATCTTACCATCCGGCTTGGAAAATGACAACAAAAAAGCCGCCGAAAAATCCGGCGGCCGTATAAACAGGTACGCGGCTATTTGCGGTGCCCCGGCCTTTCCGCCCTTTCGGCGGGGACGCCATCCTCCGCCATGTGGCGGGGGCCGTGGCGATGCTTGCCGCCGCAGCAGCAAACGAATTTGCACGTGACAAAGCATATCACGAACACGGCCAGGACAAAGCCCACGGCCTTAACGAAACGACGGGTCCTGGAACAACAGCCGCAAGGACAACCGCACTTTCCACCGTCGACCGGGCGCACGGCGGCAACCGCGGGTTTCCTGCTTTTTTTTCTTACAACCATAACTTCCTCCTTTTTATTTTGTTGCGCATGCTCTATAATGGGCATGTATGGATTATAGCACAATGATATACGATTTCAAGAAATTATTGGACGGGACGGACAAAAGGATAATCGGCCTGGATTACGGCGAAAAACGAATCGGAATCGCGATAAGCGACGCCTCGCGCACGATTGCCTCGCCGCTCAAGGTCGCGCGGGACGAAGAGGAGGCCCGGCGGACAATCCGGGACAACGATACAGGCGGCATAGTTATCGGACTGCCGCTCGAAATGAGCGGGCGAGAGGGCGAAACGGCAAGAAAGGCCCGGGCTTTCGGAGCAAGGCTCGCCGACATGGCGCCGGTGGAATTCATGGACGAAAGGCTGAGCTCGAAGGGCGCGGAAGACATGCTGATCCGCGAGGCGGACATGACGCGGGCGAAGCGGCGCCGGATACTCGACAAAGTGGCAGCGCAGCACATACTCCAGGCATACCTAGACCTAAAGCAGCCCTAGGGCCGCGAAGCTCGAAACGCCGTCCTGGGAAACGACCAGATGGTCGTGCACCGCCACGTCCACGCCCGCCAGGGCCTGGACTATGCGCTTCGTCATCTCTATGTCGGCCCGGCTAGGGCTCGTGTCGCCGCTCGGATGGTTGTGCACCAGGATGACGCTGGACGCCCCGGCGGCAAGCACGCCCTTCAAAACCTCGCGCGGGTACACGCCGGAAAAATTGACGGTGCCGGAAGAATGGACCTCGTCCCTTATCAGGTTGCATTTCGCGTCCAGGTAAAGGACGTGGAACTCCTCGGCCGCGCGGCAGCCTATGCTCATGCGGCAATAGTCGACCAGCGCGGGCCAGTCGGCTATGACGGGACGCCGGGAAGCCTCGCTCCTCAACGCGCGGACGCACGAAGCCTCGACTATCTTCACAGCGGCGGCCGCGGCGGGCCCGACCCCCTTGACCTCCGAAAGAACGGGAAAATCCGCGTGCACCACGCCGGAAAACGACTTGAACCGGGACAAAAGATCCTTGGCCAGCGGCTTTACGTCGCGGCGAGGGACGGCAATGGAGAGCAAAAGCTCCAGCACCTCGTAATCCGCAAGCGAATCCGGATCGGACAGAAGCTTCCCCCTTAGCCTTGCGCGGTGTCCTATGTTGCGAGGGTCCGACATGGGGCGATTATACTCCAGCCGCCTTGACATATCCACAAAAAAGGAATAGAATCGCAACAGACCAACAAAAAGAACAATAGGGAATAATTATGAACAAGACAGCGTTAGTATTTTCAGCCCTGATCGCCTCCGCCCCCGCGCTAGCGGTGGAGATCGCGACCACCCCGGAGTTCGAGGCCGCGAAGGCCGAGACCGCAAAGACGGGCGAATCCGCCAAAGACCTCGCTTCGATAGAAACAAACCGCAACCCGTGGTACCGCGGCATAGGATTCGGCGTGGGAGCCGGCGTGCTGTCCGGCGTCACCGGCGAGCTTTCGTACCGCATACCGTATTCGGACAGCTTCTTCGGCAACAGATTCGGATTCAGGGTGAGCTACAGCACGTTCAAACCCCTGGAAAAGACTGTCGACAAGCTCATCCTCGACGCCAGCGAGGACAACGACGACATAAGCGTCAGCGCCAAGATAAACTCCAAACAGATAGGCGCGATGATAGACTTCTATCCGTTCGGGTACATCTGGGGCCTCGGCGCCTTCAGGCTTACCGGCGGATACTATGCCGGCGATTTCGACATAGACGCGACGATCACCGGAACGCAAGACGTCAGCGGAACAACGCCCGCCACGATAAGCGGCCTTTCCGGCACGGCGAGCGTCCTTAACGGACATACGCTGTCCGTAGATTACGCCGGAACCGGCTCGGCGGCCGGCGCCCTCCAGTTCTCGTACGACAAGATCAAGGGACCGTACGCCGGCCTCGGCCTAGACATGGGGCTGTTCTGGGGCATCAGGCTGACCCTGGACGCCGGATTGGTGTTCACGGATGCCCCGACCGTGCACGGCGAGCTGGCCGACATAAGCGGCTCCATCAATTCCGCGTGCTTACAGGTTCCCAGCATGTATCAGGCCGCCCTCGGAAACTCGTACTGCGTGGAAATGGCCAACCTGGACGCCACCGCGCGGGGGAAAATCCAGGGCGAAATCGACGCCGAGGCCGGGAGGCAGAAAGTAGAGGTCAACAAGGATATAAACGAAAACGTGAAGGACATAAACGACTCGCTCGCCAAGTACGACTATTTCCCGATAGTCCGCCTCGGGCTGGCGTACAGGTTCTAGACTAATCAATATACAGCCATCCGGGGACTGCGGCATACGGGCCATTTCCCCGCTGTATTTCGATTGGAAAAATTTTGCTCAACAGATTCCATCGTTCGCAAAATTTTCTAAATAAGCCTCGCAAACCGCCGTACATTCCGCCGGTATTTCGAGGAATCTTTGGACGCGGAAAGATAACTTGCGCGCTTTTCGCTTGGAAAACCGCAGCTATTTCTTCGCGTCGACCTTGATGTGCAGCTCCCTGAGCTGACGCTCCGACACGGCCGAGGGCGCACCCATGAGCAAGTCCTCGCCCCGGCCGTTCGCGGGAAACAAGGTGACCTCGCGCAAATTGGGCTCGTCGGCCAAAAGCATCACTATGCGGTCTATGCCCGGCGCGCAGCCGGCGTGCGGCGGAACGCCGTACTTGAACGCTGTCAGAAGGCCGGAAAACTTCGCCTCGACCTCCTCGCGCGCGTAGCCGACGTTCATGAAGGCGCGGATTATGCACTCCGGATCCGTGTTCCTGACGGCCCCGCTGGTGAGCTCGTAGCCGTTGCAAACCATGTCGTACTGGTGCGCCTTGATGGAAAGCAGGTCGTCCGTATCCAGCGCCTTTATCCCGCCCTGGGGCATGGAGAACGGATTGTGGGCGAAGTCCAGCTTGCCCGTGTCCTCGTCGAGCTCGTAAAGCGGAAAGTCCACTATGAACGCGAACCTGAACACGTCCTTTTCCACCAGATCCAGGTCGGCGGCGAGCTTCGCGCGCACGAGGCCCGCGAACTTCTGGGCCCCGGACAACTTGTCGCACACGAAGAATACCGAATCGCCGCCGGAGCTTCCGGTCAGCTCCCTTATCATATCTATACGCGCGGGCTCCAGGTTCTTCGCGATCGGGCCCTTGGCCTCGCCGCCCGCCCCGTCGAAAACTATATAGCCCAGCCCTGCGGCCCTGTTCGCGCGGGCCCAGTCGTTCAGGCCGTCGAACCACGAGCGCGGGCGGCCGCTCGACCTGGGCGCGCGGATCGCCTTGACCACCGCGCCCTTGGCTATATTGCCCGCGAAAATCGCGAAGCCCGAA
The DNA here is from genome assembly GCA_031288035.1 of Rickettsiales bacterium. Classification (GTDB taxonomy): domain Bacteria; phylum Pseudomonadota; class Alphaproteobacteria; order Rs-D84; family CACZYB01; genus JAITSG01. The sequence continues at coordinate 5,067 of JAITSG010000037.1, forward strand.
CCGCGGAAAGCCTCGGTTATGTCCTTTATTATAAGGGGGTTGCGAAGGTCTGGCTTGTCCGAGCCGTAGTCCTCCATCGCGCGCGCGTGCGAAATCGTCTCCCAGCCGGAAAGCCTGCGCTTGCCCGCGAACTTTCCGAACACGGCGCCGAACACGTCCCTGGCCACCTCGAAAACATCCTCCTGTGTCGCGAAGGACATCTCCATGTCGAGCTGGTAGAACTCCAGCATACGGTCGGCGCGGCCGTCCTCGTCCCTGAAGCACGGCGCTATCTGGAAATACTTGTCGAAACCCGCGACCATGGCCAGCTGCTTGAACTGCTGCGGCGCCTGGGGGAGCGCGTAAAACCTTCCCGGAAACTGGCGCGAAGGCACTAGGAAATCGCGCGCGCCCTCGGGAGAGCTCGCGGTAAGAATCGGGGTCTGAAGCTCGTTGAACCCCAGCTCCCACATGCGGTCGCGGATAGCCTTTATGACGCCGGAGCGCAGCTTGATTATATCCTGCATCCTCCTGCGCCGAAGGTCTATGTAGCGGTACCTGAGCCGCAGATCCTCGGGAAACTCCTCCTGGCTCTGGACCAAAATCGGCAGGACCTCGGACGCGGAAAGCACGTCGAACGAGGATATCCTCAGCTCCACCCTGCCGGTCGGAATGTCGGGATTCACAGTGTCCGGGGAGCGCAGGACCACCTCGCCCTCGCACGAAACCACGGATTCTATGCGGAGCTTCTCGAACTTCGGAAAATCGGGGTGCGTCATGTCTATCACGCACTGAGTGGTGCCGTAATGGTCGCGCAAGTCTATGAACATCATGCCGCCGTGGTCGCGCTTGCTAGCTATCCAGCCGGCGAGCCGCACGGCCCTGCCCTCGAATTTTTCGTCAAGCTCCCCGCAGGTGTTCGTGCGATATTCATGCATAGCCGGGCCATTATATTATAAGGGCAGCCAAAGTCAAAGAGTTTTTGAAATCAATACCTGACGTAGCAATAGACGGCGCAGTTCGCCGGGCGGGGACGGGAACGGCGGCCGCGGAAACAACGCGGGAGGCGTCGAATAAAAATTCGCTTAACGGCGCATATCCGCGCCGCGAATAGCAAGGCCCACGAAAGCCCCGCGCTTTGGCGCTTGGGCAAAATAATACCATAGCCCGCCGGATTTCGCAAGTAGGAAAGAATCGTTGACAGGACGCGTAAAGAAGGTATAGTCGAACGGACTTAAGAAACCGCTTGATTTCGCGGACGAAAGTATGTAGAATCATGATGCTTTTGCGAGCCATGCTATATTTTGTTCGTAAAATCAACAAGATAGGAGCATAGCTCAGCTGGTAGAGCAGCGGTCTCCAAAACCGCAGGCCGTGGGTTCGAATCCTACTGCTCCTGCCAAGACATACGGCAAAGCCAGGCAGAGACTGGCCTGGGCCGGGAATAGGAGCCAACGGGCCGCAAGGGAGCGGCCGCGAAGGCGGTTTAACTATTAACAAGGCGAATCGGACGATGTTCGGAAAAATATTTAGCTTCTTCGGCGAAACGAAGCAGGAAATCGCAAAAATAGTCTGGCCCGGAAAGCAGGAAACCGTGCGCGGAGCCGTGATGATATTCGCGTTCTCGGTGCTGTTCGCCCTGTTTTTCCTCGCCGTGGACAGGATAATAACCTGGATGCTTGGATTCATATTCTCCTGAGGACCAAAATGCTGGACGTAAAAACGCAAAACGACAAAAACGAATCGGCCCGCTGGTATGTGGTCTATGTCCACTCGGGATGCGAGAACGCCGTGGTCCAGCGCCTTACCGAACGCGTCAAGCGCGCGGGCATGGAAAAAATGTTCGAGGAAATGCTCATCCCCAGCCAGGAAACGTACGAGCTGAAGGCCGGCAAGAAAGTCAAGGTCGAAAAGAAAGTCTTCCCCGGATACCTCCTGCTCCGCATGGTCATGAACAACGAAACTTGGCATTTGGTCAAGGACATAAGCCTCGTCACCGGCTTCCTGGGCTCGAAAACGTCGCCCACGCCCATTTCGGAAAAAGAGGCCGAAACCCTAATCCACCGCCTGGAGGACAAGAACACGCCCATAGAATCCGCTATAGCCTACGAGGTAGGCGAACAGATAAAGGTCGTGGACGGGCCGTTCGCCTCGTTCAACGGCGTGGTGGAAAAAGTCGACCAGGAAAAACAGCGCGTATCCGTCTCGGTCTCCATATTCGGAAGGCCGACGCAGGTGGACCTCGGATACTCGCAGATAGAAAAGGTGTAGGCATATCATGGCGCGCCATATAAATCCCGCGCCCAGAAGGGAGGACGAAACCCCGGCCCGCGCGACGGCGAAAGACCAAAAGTCGGCGAGAACCAGGTCGAAAAAGATAGACATAGGCAGATAATCAACCGGCAGGAGGCCCGCCATGGCCGCTACTGCCATACTCTAACAAAAGGAGCGCTAAAATGGCAAAAAAGGAAATAACGAAGCTCGTCAAGCTGCAGATCGCGGCCGGCGCGGCAAGCCCGTCCCCGCCGGTCGGGCCGGCCCTGGGCCAGGCCGGGCTCAACATAATGGAGTTCTGCAAGGCCTTCAACGACAGGACAAAGGACATGGAGAAGGGCTCGCCCGTCCCCGTGATAATCACTGTCTACAAGGACAAGTCGTTCGACTTCGCGGCGAAGTTTCCCCCGGTAAGCTATTCCATCAAAAAGGCCGCCGGAATAAAGTCCGGCTCCAAAACCCCGGGAAAGGGCGCAAGCGCCGGGAAAATAAAAAAATCCCAGATAAAGGACATAGCCGAACAGAAGATGCCGGACATGAACTGCCACAGCCTGGAGGCCGCCATAGCCATGGTGGAGGGGCAGTGCAGGTCCATGAGCGTAGAAGTGACGGAGGACTGAGATGTTCGCAAGCAAGAGAATGAAGAAGGTCAACGAAGGGCTCGAGAAGGCGAAGCTCTACCCCGCGCGCGAGGCCCTGGACACCCTCAAGTCGAAATCGACCGTGAAGTTCGACGAAACCGTGGACATAGCCCTGAGCCTAGGCATAGACCCCAAGCAGTCCGACCAGTCCGTGCGCGGCATGGCGGCCCTGCCCTTCGGCACCGGAAAGAAGGTGCGCGTGGCCGTGTTCGCCAAGGGGAACAAGGCCGACGAGGCAAAGGCGGCGGACGCCGACCTGGTGGGCGACGACGACCTTATAGAAAAGATACAAAAAGGCGAGCTCGGCTTCGACCGCGCCATCGCCACGCCCGACATGATGGCCTCCCTGGGCAAGGTCGCGAAGATACTCGGGCCCAAGGGACTTATGCCCAACCCGAAGCTCGGCACCGTGACCGCGGACATAAAGGGAGCGGTCGAGAAGGCCAAGGCCGGACAGGTCGAATTCCGCGCCGAAAAGGCCGGAGTCGTGCACGCCGGAATAGGCAAGCTGAGCTTCGGCACGGAAAAGCTACTCGAAAACCTGAAGGCCTTCGTGGCGGCCGTGGAAAAGGCCAAGCCCGCGAGCTCCAAGGGAACGTTTTTGAAAAAGGCCGCGCTGTCCTCGACGCAGGGACCGGGCCTCAGGCTCGACCTGGCGGACCTCAGGGCCTAGAAGAGCGAAGAATTTGTCCAAGACGGCTGGCGCGAAAGCTCAATCTCCAGCCCAGACAAGAGAAATCTTGGGGCAAATGCGAACCGGCTTCACAAGAAGCTCCGACAAACAAGAAAGAAAGGTTTGAAATGGACCGCAACCAAAAGAAAGACTGGATAGCCGACATGTCCGCCAGGATTTCCAATGCCGGATCCGTCGCGGTGGCGAGCTTCAGGGCCCTGACCGTGAACGAGCTGGAAAACTTAAGGAAATCCGCGCGGGAGGCCGGCGCCACGATAAAGGTCACGCAGAACCGCCTTTCCAAGATCGCAATCGGAAACACGCGCTTTGGCGCCCTAGCCCCGCTCTTCCGGGGGCCGACGCTCGTCGCGTACGCCGAAGACCCGATATCCAGCTCGCGCGTGATATTCAACTTCGCCCAGACCAACAACAAGCTGGCCATACTGGGCGGAGCCATGGGCGACGAGATATTGGACGCAAGCGGAGTGGAAAGGGTGGCGAAGCTGCCCACGCTCGACGAGGCGAGGACGAATATAGTCCGGCTTATACTGACGCCGGCCGGGAACATAGCCCGCGCCCTCTCAGAATACGCAAAAAAGGCCGCGTGAAACAACAAAAAACACAAAAACAACCGGCTTTCTGCCGCACAATCAAGAAAGGAAAACAAAATGGCTGATTTGGAAAAACTCGTAAAGGAACTGTCCGAACTTAACATAACAGAGGCTGCGGAGCTCTCGAAAAAACTGGAGGAAACATGGGGCGTGTCAGCCGCGGCGCCAATAGTAGTGGCCGGAGGTGCCGGCGCGGCGGCCGAGGCCGAAAAGACCGAGTTCGACGTGGTGCTCGCCTCCGCCGGCGGCAACAAGATAGCGGTCATCAAGGAAGTGCGCGAGATAACCGGCCTGGGCCTCAAGGAAGCCAAGGACCTTGTCGACGGCGCGCCCAAGACAGTGAAGGAAAGCGCGCCCAAGGCCTCGGCCGAGGAAATCAAGGCCAAGCTCGAGGCAGCGGGCGCCACGGTGGAGCTGAAGTAATGAGCGCTATAGGCATAGGCGAGAACGGGGAAGAGGTGGAGTACTACACACGGTGCCTTGATCCGGAAAAGCAGTGCTACCACAAGAGGGTTGTCAAGCTTTGGGACGGCGGGATCGCAACGGACGACGGGCTCAGGCAGGATTTCTATTCCCAGGTCCCGGTGTGCACGAACCGCAGCGCCGTGTCCAGACACCTCCCCGGAGAGCATTTCTGCTCGGGACGTTGAGGCTGCACATCGCAAGGGAGGGGGCGGATGCGCGATTTTGCCCCTCCAAAAAACGCAATCGCGCGAACACATAGATGCAAGAAACAAAGTTTTCTCCGCTTTGTTCCCTAAAAAGATGATAAACTTTTAGAGGGCGAAGTTAAACATGAAAGGGTTAAAATATGTTTAACGCAAACAAAAGAATTAGACGAGACTTCGGAAAGATCAGGGCCCCCATAGAAATACCGAACCTGATCAAGATACAGGAGGAATCCTACCGCGACTTCCTCCAGATGCACTTGGGGCCCGAGGACAGGAAGAACGTCGGCATACAGGCCGTGTTCAAATCCGTGTTCCCCATCAACGACTTTTCCGGCCTGGCCGCGCTTGACTTCGTGAAGTACGAGTTCGAGCCCCCGAAGTACGACGCGGAAGAATGCCTCAAGCGCGGACTGACCTACGCCGCGCCCCTCAGGGTGCAGCTCCGGCTCGTCATATGGGACATAGCAGAGGACGGATCCAGGTCGATCAAAAACGTCAAGGACCAGGACATATTCATGGGCGAAGTCCCCCTGATGACCGACAAGGGCACCCTCATATTCAACGGCACGGAGCGCGTGTTCGTAAGCCAGATGCAGCGCTCGCCCGGTGTGTTCTTCACGCACGACGGCGGCAAGACCCACTCGTCCGGCAAGCTTTTGTTCGCCGCGAAGATAATACCGCAGCGCGGATTCTGGCTCGACTTCGAATTCGACGCGAAGGACGTCGTGTACTGCCGCATAGACAAGAAACGCAAGTTCCCGGTCACGACATTGCTCGCCTGCTTCTACAACGACGAGACCGAGGCCAGGATACAAAAGGCCCTGGCGGAGGGAAAGGACGGGGAATCGGCCGAAAAAACAGGAATGACCACGAACGAGATACTAAAGCTGTTCTACCGCGAAATAAAGCTGTCGCGATTCAAGAACGGATGGAAGTACAAGTTCGAGCCCGCCCTCATAACCAAGAGCATAAAATTCGGATACGACCTGGCGGATGCCAGGAACGGCAAAGTCGTCCTGGAGGCCGGGACGAAGATAACCCCCCGCACGGCCAAGAAAATGTTCGACGACGGCCTTAAGGAAATATACGTGGAATCCGAAAAGCTGGCCGGCGCCGGCGCCTATTTATCGGACGACATACTCGACATGGAAACAGGCGAGATAATAGCCGAGGCCGGGGACGAGATAACGTCCGACAACCTCCTGGCCATGGACAGGGCAAAGACGGGCGAATTCGGCATACTGTTCATAGACAACGTGACCGTCGGCGCGCATATCCGCAACACCCTGGCCTCCGACAAGGAGCGCGACCGCGACGGCAAGACGCACAACAAAACGCGCGAAGAAGCCCTGTTCGAGGTCTACGGCGTCATGCGCCCGGGCGAGCCGCCCACCATCAACGGCTCGGAAAACATGTTCTACCGCATGTTCTTCGACAAGACCATGTACGACCTCTCGCCGGTCGGAAGGTTCAAGATGAACGTCCGCCTCGGCAACACGCCCGAAGAGGCGCCGGAAGACCTCACCGTGCTGCGCCGCGACGACATAATAAAGACCATACGCATCCTGACCGGACTCAGGGACGGCAAGGGCGAGATAGACGACATAGACAACCTTTCCAACCGCCGCGTCCGGTCGGTGGGCGAGATACTCGAAAACCAGTACCGCATAGGCATAGTGCGCATGGAGCGCTCCATACGCGAAAAAATGTCCAGCGCGCAGATAGACTCCGCAATGCCCCAGGACCTGGTCAACGCCCGCCCGGTGCTCTCCGCGGTGAAGGAGTTCCTCGGCTCGTCCGCCCTCTCGCAGTTCATGGACCAGGACAACCCGCTCTCCGAAATAGTGCACAAGCGCCGCGTGTCCGCCCTCGGCCCCGGAGGGCTGACCAGAGAGCGCGCCGACTTCGAGGTGCGCGACGTGCACACCACCCACTATGGCCGCATATGCCCCATAGAAACGCCCGAAGGACAGAACATCGGGCTTATCAACAGCCTGGCAAGCTACGCCATGATAAACAAGTACGGATTCCTGGAGACCCCGTACCGCAAGGTCGCGAACGGCAAGGTCACGGACGAGGTCACGTACCTGTCCGCAATGGAGGAAACCGGGCACTTCATAGCCCAGGGCAACACCAAGCTCAACAAAAACGGCACCTTCGCCGAACAAATGGTGGCGTGCCGCCACAACGGCGAGTTCACCATGGCGTCCAGCGACAGGATAACCCTAATGGACGTAAGCCCGAAACAGGTGGTGTCCGTGGCCGCGGCCCTAATCCCCTTCCTGGAAAACGACGACGCCAACCGCGCGCTTATGGGCGCGAACATGCAAAGGCAGGCCGTGCCCCTCATCCGCGCGGAGGCCCCGCTAGTCGGAACCGGGATGGAACACAGGGTGGCGACGGATTCCAAGGCCGTGATACAGGCCGAGAACGACGGCACGGTCAGCCTGGTCGATTCGACGCGCATAGTCGTCACCACCGGCAAAAAGGCCAAATCCGCCTCCGGCGTCGACATATACAGGCTGCAGAAATACGTCCGCTCGAACAAGGACACCTGCATCAACCAAAAACCCATAGTCAAGGTCGGCGACAAGGTCAGGGCCGGCGACGTCATAGCCGACGGCCCCTCGACCGACCTGGGCGAGCTGGCCCTCGGGCGCAACGTCCGCGTGGCATTCATGCCGTGGCAGGGATACAACTACGAGGACGCCATAGTGGTCTCGGAACGCCTGGTCATGAGCGACGCGTTCAGCTCGGTACACATAGAGGAATTCGAGATCATGGCGCGCGACACGAAGCTCGGCCCCGAAGAGATAACCCGCGACATCCCGAACGTGGGAAGCGAGGTGCTGAGGAGCCTCGACGAAACGGGCGTCATACACATAGGCGCGCACGTCAAGGCCGGCGACATCCTGGTCGGAAAAGTCACGCCCAAGGGCGAAACCCCCGTCACACCAGAGGAAAAGCTCCTCAGGACCATATTCGGCGAAAAGGCGACCGAGGTCCGCGACACCTCGCTAAAGGTCCCGCCCGGAACAGAGGGCACGGTGATAGACGTGCGCATGTTCTTCCGCCGCGGAATAGTCAAGGACGAGCGCGCCCTGTCCATCGAATACATGGAGATAGAGAGGCTCAACAAGGATAGGAACGACGAGAAAAAAATACTCGAGACCGGGTTCCACGAGAAGCTCCTGGGCTTCCTAGACGGCAAGGCGGACGCGAACAAGGAAATGCTCCGCGCCGCGGACATAGAGGGCATGAGCAACGCCAAGCTCTCGCGCCTGAAGCTGGACAGCGAAAGGCATCAGGAACAGCTGGCCCAGATAGTCCGGGACTTCGACGACGTCATCAAGGCGACCGACGCCAACTTCGACGACAAGATAGAAAAGGTCAAGCAGGGAAACGACCTGATGCCCGGCGTGCTTAAGACCGTGAAGGTGTTCATAGCCGTCAAACGCAAGCTCCAGATAGGCGACAAAATGGCCGGACGCCACGGAAACAAGGGCATAGTCGCCCGCGTAGTCCCGGCCGAGGACATGCCGTACCTCTCGGACGGATCCCCGGTCGACATAGTTCTCAATCCGCTCGGCGTGCCGTCGCGAATGAACGTGGGCCAGATACTCGAAACCCACCTAGGCTGGGCCGCAAAGGGGCTCGGCATAAAAATCGGCGACATGCTAGAGGAAGTGAGGAACAGATCCATCAAGATACAGGACCTCAAGGACGCGCTCAAGCGCATATACGGCGCCGAAATATACTCGCGCGACATAGAGCCCCTGGACGACGGCGAGATAAAACAGCTGGCGGCCGGGCTTTCGGACGGCGTGCCCATGTCGACCCCGGTGTTCGACGGGGCCAAGACAGAGGACATAGACTACCTCCTTTCCGAGGCCGGACTCGACAAATCGGGCCAGGTCGACCTCTACAACGGCGAAACCGGCGAGAAGTTCGACCAGAAGGTCACGGTCGGATATATGTACATGCTGAAGCTCCACCACCTGGTGGACGAGAAGATGCACGCGCGCTCGGTCGGCCCGTACAGCCTCATCACCCAGCAGCCGCTCGGCGGAAAGGCCCAGTTCGGAGGCCAGCGGTTCGGCGAAATGGAGGTGTGGGCGCTCGAGGCCTTCGGCGCGGCATACACCCTCCAGGAAATGCTCACCGTCAAGTCGGACGACGTGTCCGGGCGTACGAAAGTGTACGAATCAATCGTTCGAGGAAACTACGACTTCGAATACGGCATCCCGGAATCCTTCAACGTGCTGGTAAAGGAAATACGGTCGCTCGGACTCAACCTCGAGCTCAAGAAAAACTGAAAACAACCGGGTTTCGGCCTTGAAAACAAAATAAACCAAGAGGGCAGAAAATGATGAACGAAATAGCAAACGTATTCAAAACCCAGACTCCGGACGACGTGTTCTCGCGCCTTAAGATAACGGTCGCGAGCCCCGAGGAGATAAGGAGCTGGAGCTACGGCGAGGTGAAAAAGACCGAAACCATAAACTACCGCACATTCAAGCCGGAAAAGGACGGCCTCTTCTGCGCCAAGATATTCGGGCCGGTCAAGGACTACGAATGCCTGTGCGGAAAATACAAGCGCATAAAATACCGCGGCATAGTGTGCGAAAAATGCGGCGTGGAGGTCACGCTGTCGAAAGTCCGGCGCGAACGCATGGGACACATAGAGCTCGCCTCGCCGGTCGCGCACATATGGTTCCTGAAATCCCTGCCGTCGAAAATAGGCCTGCTTCTCGACATACCGCTCAAGAAAATAGAAAAAGTCCTATACTTCGACAACTATATCGTGATAGAGCCGGGGCTGACGCCTCTCAAGCTCCACGACCTCCTGACCGACGACCAGTACGCCCGGTACCAGGACGAATACGGGGCGGACAGCTTCAGGGCCGGCATAGGCGCCGAGGCCCTCAAGGAAATGCTCGCCAACATAGACCTGGCGGCGACGGCCGAGGAGCTCCGCATCGCGCTAAAGGACATGAAGTTCGAAATGACCCGGAAAAAGGTCATACAGCGCCTAAAGATAGTCGAAAGCTTCATCAACTCGAAATCCAAGCCGGAATGGATGGTGCTGGACGTGCTGCCGGTGATACCGCCCGACCTGAGGCCGCTCGTGCCCCTGGACGGCGGACGGTTCGCAACCGCGGATCTGAACGACCTCTACCGCCGCGTCATAAACCGCAACAACAGGCTAAAGCGCCTGATGGAGCTGAAGGCCCCGGAAATAATCATCCGCAACGAAAAAAGGATGCTGCAGGAGGCCGTGGACAGCCTTATGGACAACAGCCGCAGGGCGCGCCCGGTCGTCGCGAACAACCGCAGGCTGCTCAAGTCGCTCGCCGACATGCTCAAGGGAAAAGCCGGCCGATTCCGGCAAAACCTCCTTGGAAAGCGCGTGGATTACTCCGGGCGGTCGGTCATAGTTTCCGGGCCTTCCCTGAAACTCAACCAATGCGGGCTTCCGAAACGCATGGCCCTGGAGCTCTTCAAGCCGTTCATATACTCAAAACTCGAACAGTACGGGCACGCCAACACCATCAAGTCCGCCAAACGCATGGTCGACCGCGAGGAAGCCGTGGTGTGGGACATACTCGAAGAAGTCATAAGGGAGCATCCAGTCCTGCTAAACCGCGCGCCCTCCTTGCACAGGCTTTCCATACAGGCGTTCGAACCGGTGCTTATCGAGGGAAAGGCCATACGGCTCCACCCCCTGGTCTGCCCCGCCTTCAACGCCGATTTCGACGGCGACCAGATGGCCGTGCACGTCCCCCTGTCGCTGGAGGCCCAGCTGGAGGCCAGAGCGCTTATGATGTCCACGAACAACATACTGCACCCCGCGTCCGGCAAGCCCATAATCACGCCGACGCAGGACATGATACTAGGCGTATACTACCTTACCTTCGACATAGAAAACGCCAAGGGAGAGGGAATGGCGTTCTCGAGCCCGGACGAGGCGAAGCTCGCCCTGGAGGCGAAAAAACTCGACCTGCACGCCAAGATAAAGGTCAAGCTGGAGCATATAGACGACGACAACAGGCTCGTCAACTCGACCGTCGAAACCACCGCGGGGCGCGTCCTGGTATACGAAGTCGTCCCGAAAACGGCCGGAATACCGTTCAGCCTGATCAACCGCCAGGTGGGCAAAAAGGAAGTCGGCGCGATACTCGGCGCCGTATACAAGTCCGCGGGCCAGCGCGAAACCGCAAAGTTCGCCGACCGCATCATGACCGTCGGATTCAGAAACGCCATGCTGGCCGGCATATCGTTCGGCAAGGACTATATAATAGTGCCGGGAAACAAGCAGCAGCTTATCGACGAAACCGAAAAGCAGATAATAGAGTTCGAAAAACAGTACCAGGACGGGCTTATCACCGCAAAGGAAAAGTACAACAAGGCCGTAGACGCGTGGGCCAGCTGCTCCGACAGGATGGCCGACGACATGATGAGAAAGTTCAGCCACCAGGCCCCGGGCGAATCCCAGAACCCGATATACATGATGGTCAATTCCGGCGCCCGCGGAAGCAAGGCGCAGGTCAGGCAGCTTGCCGCCATGCGCGGCCTCATGGCCAAGCCCTCCGGCGAGATTATAGAAACCCCGATACTCTCAAACTTCAAGGAAGGCCTGTCCGTCGCCGAATACTTCACCTCCACCCACGGCGCCAGAAAGGGCATGTCCGACACCGCGCTCAAGACCGCGTCGGCCGGATACCTCACCCGCCGCCTGGTGGACGTGTCCCAGGACGCGATAGTCTCAATGGAAGACTGCCACACCCCGCGCTATATAACCGTGACCGCAGTCGTGGACGGCGGCGCGGTGGTGGAGGGACTGGCCGAGCGCATACTCGGACGCGTGGCCGCGGAGGACATCCACGACCCGAACGGCAACCTCATAGTCGCCAATGGCAACCAGATAGTAGAGGAGGACGTCAAGAAAATAACGGAGGCCGGCATAGAATCCGTCAACATACGCTCGGTCCTAACCTGCGACGCCCGCGACGGAGTGTGCGCCAAATGCTACGGCCGAGACCTCGCCCGCTCCACCATGGTCAACGTGGGCGAGGCGATCGGCATAATCGCCGCACAGTCGATAGGCGAGCCCGGAACCCAGCTAACCATGCGCACCTTCCACATAGGCGGCGCCGCGCAGAAGGGCGCGATACAATCCTCCATCGAATCGCCCTACGACGCAACGGTCAGGCTCCTGTCCACAAACCTGACCGCAAACTCGAACGGCGAAAGCATAGTCATGACGAAAAACGCCGAGCTCGCCTTCATAGACGCCAAAGGCAAGGAGATAAGCCGCAAGAAAGTCCCCTACGGCGCGAAGATGCACGCCAAGGACGGAAGCCAGGTTTCCAAGGGCCAGAAACTGGCCGAATGGAACCCGTACATCCGCCCGATAATCACGGAGGCCTCCGGCAGGCTCAAGTTCGCAGACCTGCTGGACGGGATATCGGTCAGCGAAATACGCGACGAATCGACCGGAATGGTCAGCAAGATAGTCGTGGACTGGAAAACCGGAATCAAACGCGCAGACCTGAACCCCGCCGTGTTCATAACCGACGAAAAAGGCGAGATGAAGACCTTCGCCTCGGGCAACCCCGCGAAGTACATAATATCGCCGGGCACCTACCTCGCCATGAACAACGGAGACGAGGCCGCGGCAGGCGACGTCATAGCCTACACGCTCCGCGAAGACAACAAGAACAAGGACATCACCGGCGGACTGCCGCGCGTGGCCGAACTGTTCGAAGCACGCCGCCCGGCGAATTCCGCCATAATCGCGGACAAGGAGGGAACAGTCCAGTTCGCCGAGGATTCAAAGTCCAAGTACAAGATAGTCATCAACCCCACGGACGGGTCCGAACCTTCGGAATACCTCATATCCAAGACCACCGGAATCAACGTCCAGGACGGCGACTTCGTAAGGAAAGGCGACAAGATAACCGAAGGCCAGATAGCGCCGCACGACATACTCAAGATATTCGGCGTGGAGGAACTCTCGAAATACCTGGTCGGCGAGATACAGGCCGTGTACCGCCTGCAGGGAGTCGAAATAAACGACAAGCACATAGAGGTCATAGTCCGCCAGATGCTAAGAAAGCGCGAAATAGTAGATGCCGGCGCCACGACGTTCGTGGTCGGAGAATACGTGGACGAGGAAGACCTGGTGGCCGAAAACGAAAAGGCAAAGGCCGTGGGCGGAAAGCCGGCCGAATCGCGGCCATACCTGCTCGGAATCACCAAGGCCTCGCTCCAGACCAGGTCCTTCATATCGGCCGCAGCCTTCCAGGAAACCACCAAGGTCCTTATCGAATCGGCCATAGCCGGCCGCGAGGACCCGCTGATAGGCCTGAAGGAAAACATAATAGTCGGCCGCCTCATCCCAGCGGGCACGGGCGCCTACATAAACCGCATGAAGGCAATCGCGAAGGAACAGGACCTGGAGATAGCCCGGACCGAAACAAAACCGGAGGCGGATCCGACCCTGCCGGGGATAGCGTAGCCGCCCATGACCGAAAAGGCCATATCGCTGATCCCATTCTTGCTCCTGGCCCCGGACTTCATCCGGAGCCCGGAACAATGGCGCATGGTCTTCATGATAGTCGCGTGCGGATTCTGGTTCGGCCTGGCGATGGCGACGCACTTCGTGCGCTCGTACGCCGCAAGGGCCGTGAAGCTGAAAAACCACGGCAGGCTCAGAAAGGCGCAGTCCGCCATATGCGCCGCGGCGTTCCCATTGTCCCTGCTGCCGGAGGCGGCCCGCGGCATGGGAGCAATGCTGTTCGCCGCCCCCATGATGGCTTTCGTGCGCGCGGCGGCGGCCATAGCGATCGGCGCCATAGCGCTCAAAATCGCAGAAAAGGATTGACAAGGGCCGCGCCGGACGCTAAAATCCCACAGCTTAACAGAGGTGCATGATGTTCGCGATATTCAAAACCGGCGGAAAACAATACAAGGTCGAAAAGGGCGACGTCCTTTCGGTCGAAAAACTGGACGCCGAAAAACAGGCCGAATTCGGCGAGGTGCTGGCAATAGACGGGAAAATCGGAACCCCGACGCTGCCGGGCGCGAAGGTCACGGCCGAGATAGTAAGGCACGCGAAGGGCGACAAGGTCATAGTGTTCAAGAAAAAACGCCGCCAGAATTACCGCAGGACCGCCGGACACAGGCAGGCCCGGACAGAAATCAAAATAACCGACATAAAGGGGTAGGAAATGGCACACAAGAAAGCCGGCGGCAGCAGCAAGAACGGACGCGATTCCGAGGGCCGGCGCCTTGGGCTGAAACGCTTCGGCGGCCAGCAGGTGGCGCCCGGCACCATAATAGTCAGGCAGCGCGGAACGAAATTCCACCCAGGCAAAAACGTCGGCATGGGGCGCGACCACACGATATTCGCGACGGCCGAGGGCTCGGTCTCGTTCAAGACCGGCGAAAAGGGCCGCAAGTATATAAATATAGTGTAAGGCGCGCATATCGCGCGAATTCCCAATCCCCGGCTTTGCCCGGGGATTTTTCGGCGGAAATTACTGCTCTATATAACGCTTGACAAAATTATATGAATAGTCTATATATCAGATCGACAAATCCAGCGGGGGTAAAATGAACGCCAAATACCATACGCAAAAAACATGGTTCAAGGACGAATCGGAGCTTAAATCCCATGTCATCTCCAAACTGTTGGAAATTCCGGGCATGGGAATGGAGCAGGCGGAAATAACGGCCGGAAAATTGCTGGCTAAAGATTTAAGTAACTATCTATTTTCTGTAAGTAAAAAAGATAGCTCTATTTTCGATTTTTGTGGAAAAATACAATCTACGGCCGAAAGATTCAAGAGCGAGGGACTTACCATAAGCGACTACCTCAAGGCGGCGGTGAAGCAACCGTCGCTGTTCTACCAGTCGCCGGAAACCGTCGCCGGGCATATAAATATGCTTATCGATATGAGAGATAGAGGATTATTCGATTTGAGGGGTGCAAATTTAATGCACAGGATATGCTCTGACCCTAGCCATACTATAACTATCGCAAACGAAAATCTGCAGGCCAGGGATATAGCGTGCCAGATAGGCAAGAACGCCGGACATAGAGTGCGGCCCTTTAGCGTCGTTTTTGTGGAAAACCGCCCGTCGGCCGAAGGGCGGATCATAAGCGCGCTTGGCAAGGACTCCATGGCCGTACAGCTATACCGCGAATTCGGCATAATCAAGTCGAGGTAATCCGGCGGGCCGCGCTAAACCCGATTCCGGCCCGGGCCCCGCCCGTCCTTTTTCATTTGATTATAACCCGGAACAGTGCTATAATTCCCATGTGTCCGAAAGGGCGCGAGGCTTTCAAGGGCCTTATTTCACGCGGCGCGATACATGCCGGGATTGTATCCCCTGAAAACGGGGAGGCCGTTGCGTATGTACAAGGGCTTGTCCCCAAAGGCTACGGCAATCATTTCGTGAAATATGATTCTTGAACTCCCCGACCTTTTTGGATGCGCAACATTCGAAAGGGAGAAGGAATATGAGAAAAGCATCCATCATAGCTCTAGCCGCCGCGGCATTCGGAGGAATTTTCGCTTATGCCGCGCAGGGAGCGCCGAGAAACAAATTGCCGAGGGCGGCGTCCGCCCGCTCCGGGGGAACCTCCCGAGGCACCAAGAAAAGGACCGGACAGACGTCCCGCCGCCGCGCCGGAGCCTCTTCCCGAGCTTCGGCCGCCGTTTCGAAGGAAGCACAGGCCGAGGCCCCGGCCAAGCCCGGCGTCGATCTTCAAGAATTCGACAGCTTCCTCATTGATCTGAAGGACAAGCTCGGCTACAATTATTCCACGAGGAGCTTCGCAAAGTTCGACTTCGCAGAGGCCGCGGCCCTAAAGGGGACAATCGACGAATTGAGAAAGGAACTAGCCGAGATAAAAGACAAGACCGCCGGGATAAAATCCGTAAAAACGAACTGTCCGACAAACCGGATACTGACCGAAAACGAGGCGGCGGCATGCGTGGGCGTGACGCAGATGTCCGACTGGTCCGTCGCGTCCGGCTATGATGGAAACTTCGCCAATGTCGCCAAGGGAACGCTGGAACCCGGAACCTACATGCTAGTATCAAGCTATCCGAAAAACCAATATGGCGGGAACCTGAGCGCCGAGGCGGTGATTCTCGATAAAAAAGCCGGATTCAAAAGCCAGCACTCGAACGGCATATTCTGGACTTCCATAGACCTGAACCACGAAATATTCCAACAAGAAAGCCTCCGCGGGCGCTCGTACAACAGCCAGCTCTTCAATTCGAACGTGCCGGGCGTGGATGCGGCGGCATTGCCGAAGACCTTGGGCTTATGGATATACAAACTCAAGCAGTAAGCCGGGTTTTTACGACTTTCCGGCCGTACAGGATTTTACGATTTTTTCGATAAACCCGGCCGAATCCTCGATTTTCAACTCCGACGGGCCGGGGGCTATTCCCGAATAGGAAATCTCGAACGCGCCCCTAGCAAAAGTCTTGTCCGACGAAACCACGCGGATCGGAGCGCCCAATAAATCCGCATTCGCGAACTTCGACCCCGCCCTGTCGCTTGTCGCGTCTATTACGGCCTCTATTCCCGCGGCGGCCAGTTCCGAATAAAGTTCCTCGGCCGCGGCCACGGCCCTGGCATCGGCGCCCAGCGAGATTATATGAACCTTGTACGGCGCGACGGCGAGGTTGAATACGGCTTTCGAATCGGATTTAGACGCCTCGAGCACGCAGCCGAGCGTCCGGCTTATACCTATGCCGTAGCAGCCCATCACCGGCGTTTGCAGCCTCCCGCCCTCGTCCGCGAACGACACCCCCATGGCCTTCGTGTACTTGTCGCCGAGACGGAAGATGTTCCCGACCTCCACCGCGCGGGCCTTCCTGAGCGCGGCGCCGCACCTAGGGCACTCGACCACGTCGGCCGCTTCCTTGTCCCCGCCGGTCAATATCTCCTTATTGGACCGGAAAGAACAGGAATCGCACATGTACACCGTGTCCTCCCCGACCGGCGAGAGCCACTGGAATTCGTGCGAATTCTGGTCGGCCATGTCGCCGCCCAGGGCCTCGACGTCCACGACGCCCTTTAGCCCTATCCTCTTGTATATCCTGTGGTACGCGGCGAGAATCTCGGCGTACACCTTGTCCAAGCTCTCATTGTCGGCATGGAACGAATAGGCGTCCTTCATCAAAAATTCGCGCGCGCGCAACAGGCCTGCCCTGGGCCTCAACTCGTCCCTGTACTTGGTCTGGAACTGATAGAGAGTGAACGGAAGCTGGCGGTAGCTCTGGATGCTTGTACGCACATAGTCGACCGCGACCTCCTCGTGGCTCAGATTGAAGGCCATATCGGTCCCGACGTGCGTCTTGAACTTCAGAAGCACGTCTATCTTGTCGCGGCCCGTCTCCTCCCAAAGCGACAGGGGGGACAGGACGGGCATCAGGATTTCCTGGCACCCCATGCGGTCGAGCTCGTCCCTGACTATATCCTCTATGTTGCGCATGGCGCGCCACGCGACGATGGAATAGGTGTAGACGCCGGCCGCGGTCTGGCGTATATAGCCGCCCTTCAAGGCCAGCCTGTGGCCGGACGTCTGGGCGTCGGCGGGCAGGTCCCTCATGCGGGATAGGAATAAGGACTCCGCCCTCACAGCTCCTCCTTCACAAGTCCCTGCTTGTCCTTGTACCGGAACGTTATGCGACCCTTGGTAAGATCGTACGGAGTCATCTCTATGTTGACCAGATCGCCCACCATGATCCATATCCTGAACTTGCGCATCTTGCCCGCGGTGTGCGCTATGACCTCGTGCCCGTTCTCCAGCCTGACCCTGAACATGGCGTTGGGAAGCTTCTCGGTGACCGTACCCTTAAGCTCCAGCAGCTCTTCCTTGTCGCCCATAAAATAAACCTTTATTTTTGTTTCAACCTCGCATATTATCAAGCCTGGGAGTCAAAAAAGCAAGGCCAATCATGAACTATCTGCAATTTTTCCATTTCGACAGGGACCCTTTCCCCGTGAACGGAGAGAGAAACTACACGTTTGAAAACCCGCGCCAGACGAGGATAGTCGACGACATGGCCAAGAGGCTGCGCGCGGAGCCGGGAATATACGCCATAATAGGCAAGAACGGCAGCGGAAAGACCACGGTCCTCGAAATGGCACGCGAACAGGTGTCGCAGAACGACTGGGCCGTAATGATCCGGCCGGACCCGAAGAACGACATCATGCGCACAATCGCGGACGAGGCGGGAATCGCGGCCAGAAAGGCGGACGCCGGAGAGGCGCTCCGCGCGATGGCCAACGCGCACAGGCGCGGCATGAACGCCGTGGTGCTCATAGACGACGCGGACAGCATGACGAAAAAACACGAAATAGCCATAGCGTCCATGCTGGAAACCCTGCCATATGTGAAAATAGTCCTGGCCGGCGGGCGCGGACTTAAGAAAAATATCGCAAAACAGCCGGGTTTTTGCAACAAAATCGCGAAATCGTACGCCATACGCGGGCTGAGCTTCCCGGCGGGCGTGCGCTATATCCGAACCCTGGCCGGAGAGGCCCTGTCGCTGGCCCAATACACGCATCCGATAGGGATGGCGCCGGCCTTCTTGCTATCCTTCGTGTCGAATAGGAACATGCAGAACATCAACTACATCGCGACCGAAACGCTCCGGGACGCATACCGCGACGGGCGGCACAGGACCGGAATCAAAAACGTATGGCGCGCGGCGAAGGCGCACTTCGACATGGTCAAGGGCAACATATACCTGAAGTTCCAGAAAATGTTCACGACCGCCCTGATACTCCTGTGCGCATACTACACGGGAAAGATGATAGTCGGCAGGTTCAGGCTAATGCGGGAACTGGAAGCCCACGAATCGATAAAGGAACAGGAAAAGCTCCTGGTCGGATAGGCGAGAGAGAGAAAGCCCGGCCGGAATTATCCGAACGCCCGGCATTCGCCCGGTCAAACCCGCCGGGGCCATATCGGACTATTGGGGCACGTCCTCGCGCTTCGCCACGACCTTGTCCACCAGCCCGAACGCCAAAGCCTCCTCGGCCGTCATGAAATTGTCGCGCTCCACCGCCGCGGATATCTCCTCCGCCGAACGGCCGGTGTGGCGCGCGTATATCAAATTGAGCCTTTCGCGGGTCTTGATTATCTCGCGCGCGTGG
>JAITSG010000048.1 GCA_031288035.1 Rickettsiales bacterium
CGAATTGCGCCTCGCCGGCGGCTTCATCCGGTTGTTCCCGCATGCTCAAGTCCGCGCCAAAGCGTTGGATCGAATCGGAATACTCCCTGGTCTTTGCTCTATTAGCCATTTCATTCCCCATACCCCTCTGGTTTCATCAGTGCCTGGCGTATCGCTCGTTATCTGCCCGGCCGCTGCCGTTTTGGCTCTTCCATCCGGGCGCTCTGCGTCATGGAAAAGCTTTCGAAGCGGCGGGCGGATATCTCGTCCCTCCTGTCCTCGTTGGAGGAAAACGCGGCGGTCAGGCGCTGCGTTTCCGCGACCTCCCGATCGTCGGGCGAAAAGAATCTGTTCGTATAGTCCATGTGTTCGGTCATCCCGTCCTCCCTACCAGCTCGACTTTTTCACGCCGGGCAGTTGTCCCTTGCTTGCAAGCTCGCGTACGGAGATTCTCGACAGGTCGAACTTGCGGTAGTATCCGCGGGGCCGGCCGGAAAGGGCGCAGCGGTTGTGCACCCGCACCGGGGCCGAGTTCTTCGGCAGCTCCGCGAGCCTGAGGTTGGCCTCGAATATCTCGGCCTGGTCCGCGCTCCTGTTGCGGGCGACGGCCAGGAGTTTTTCGCGCTTGTTGGAAAGGCTCTTGGCCATGCGCTTCCTCTTGTTGTTCCTTTCTATCAAAGATATCCTTGACATGCGTTTTTCCTCTTCAGTTGTTAAACGGGAAGTTGAAGGCGCTCAAGAGGGCCTTCGCATCCTTGTCCGTTTTCGCGGTTGTGCAAACTATTATGTCCATTCCCCGGATGTTGTCTATCTTATCGAAGTCTATTTCCGGGAATATTATCTGTTCCTTTATGCCGAAGGCGTAGTTGCCCCTGCCGTCGAACGATTTGCCGTTCAGGCCGCGGAAGTCGCGTATGCGCGGCATGGCGACGTTGACCAGGCGGTCGAGGAAGTCGTACATCCTGTCGCGGCGCAGCGTGACCTTGCATCCGATGGGCATCCCTTCCTTCAGCTTGAAGTTGGCGAGCGACTTCTTGGCTGTGGTTACGACCGCGTGCTGGCCGGCGATGGTTTCCATGTCCTTCTGCGCGGCCTCGAGCTTCTTTTTGTCGGCCGTAGCCTCGCCCACGGACATGTTGAGGACTATCTTGGTCAGCTTCGGCACGGCTAGGTCGTTCGTAAGGCCCAGGGTCTTCTTGAGCTCGGGCTTTATCTTGCTTTCGTATATGTCTTTCAGTCTGCTCGTCATTTCTTTCTTCCGTCTTTCCGCCCCGCCCGTCGTGGAAGGGCGCGGATAAGGTGTTTATTTTACCGCCTGTCCGCTCCTCTTGGCTATGCGGATCTTTTTTCCGTCCTTGTCCGTCGCGTATCCGACGCGCGTGGGCTTGCCGGTCTTCGGGTCGGCGAGCGCTACGTTGGACGCGTGTATGGGCAGGTTCTTGGACACTATGCCGGCCTTGCGCCCGGACGCGTCGGCCTTCTGGTGCTTTTTGACCGTGTTCACGCCGGCGACTATCACGCGGTTTTCGCCCGGGATGGCGCGAAGCACCTTGCCGGCCTTGCCCTTGTCCTTGCCGGCGATTACTATCACGTCGTCGTTCTTTTTTATCTTAAGCTTAGGCATGGGTTTTCTCCGATAGTATGCTCTTTGCCAGCAGGCGCAGGCACGGCATGCTGCACGAGGTATAGGCCTTTATTTCGCTGTTGTTTTTCAACAGCTTCCAGTTCGATGCTTCGTTTTTCTTGCAAAAGACGGTGTTCTCGCCGCATTTTCCGACCCATTCCGAGAACATCATCATCTGAACGGACGCGAGGGCGAGCTTCCAAATGGATTCCCGGCTAAATCCGGCGGTGAACGTGGCGACCGGCCCCTCGTCGTCCGCCATGCTGATGTGCGAGCTAAACACCGCCACGGGATGCTTGTTGCTGTATTCGCATGAATCTAGGAACATCATTCTACACGACCTCCGGGGCTAGGGATATTATCTTCATGAAGTTCTTTCCGCGCAGTTCGCGGGCTATGGGCCCGAATATGCGGGTTCCGATGGGCTCCTTGTTCGTGCCGACCAGCACGGCGGCGTTGGAATCGAACCTGACCGAGCTTCCGTCCGCGCGCTTTATGGCCTGCTTGGTGCGCACTATGACTGCCTTGTACACCTTGCCCTTCTGCACCTTGCCGTTGGGGATGGCGTCCTTGACCGCGACGACTATTATGTCGCCGACGGAGGCGTAGCGTATGTGCGATCCGCCCAGGACTTTTATGCACTGGATTCTTTTCGCTCCGCTGTTGTCCGCGGCCGCCAGGACCGACTGCATCTGTATCATGGCTTAATCCTTTTTCACCTCGAAGGCGACGGTTTTCGAGAACGGCTTCGTTTCTATTATCTCGACCTTGTCCCCGACCTTTACGTCCGGGTTCTCGTTGTGGACGTGGTATTTTTTCGAAGTTTTCAGGAACTTCTTGTAGAGCGGGTGCATGTACGTCCGCTCGACGGAGACGACTATGGTCTTGTCCATTTTCGTTCCCGTCACCACTCCGCTGAGTATTCTTCTAGGCATTCTTCGCCTCCGGTTTTTTCTTTGTTGCCTGGGTCATGTATGTGTTGAGCCGCGCTAACGCCCGCCGCGTGTTCGATATGGACGAGGTGTCGGGAAGCGTGCCGTTGGACAGGGCAAAGCGCTTTTCCATGAGCGTCCTTTTGAGCTCGAGTATCTTCGCCTTTATGCTCGCGGCGTCGCTGGACTTGAATTTTGCTATTTCCATCTTGTCTTTCATGTCATGTCCTCGCGGTTTCCATCATTCCACCTCGTTCCTGGTCACGAACTTCGTTTTGACCGGCAGCTTGAACGCGGCGAGCCCCAGGGCCTCGCGGGCGAGCGTTTCGGACACGCCGTCTATTTCGAACATTATGCGTCCGGGCTTCACCCTGGCTATCCAGAGCTCTACCGCGCCCTTGCCCTTTCCCATGCGCACCTCGGCCGGCTTCTTCGATACGGGGACGTCGGGGAATATGCGTATCCAAACGCGTCCCTGGCGCTTCATGGCGCGGGTCATGGCGCGGCGGGCGGCCTCTATCTGGCGCGCGGTCACGCGCTCGGGCGAGAGGGCCTTGAGGCCGTACGAGCCGAAGTCGAGCGTATATCCGCCCTTCGCCTCTCCGTGGATGCGTCCCTTGTGCTGCTTTCTGTGCTTCGTTTTCTTCGGTTGTAGCATTTTTCAGGTCCCTTGTTTCAAGCCTTGGCTCCGGCGCCCTGCATCGGCGAGCTTGACGCGACGGATGCCGCCGCGCTTTTCCTGTCCGACGTCTTGGCGTCCCGGCTCACCACGTCGCCGCGGTATATCCACACCCTGACGCCTATGGCTCCGCTCGTGGTTTCCGCGCGGGTATAGCCGTAGTCGACGTCCGCGCGGAGCGTGTGCAGGGGCACGCGGCCCTCGCGGTACCATTCCGTGCGGGCTATCGCCGCGCCGTTCAGGCGGCCAG
>JAITSG010000054.1 GCA_031288035.1 Rickettsiales bacterium
GACAATCTGGAGAAGGTTGCCGAGTACAAGAGGAACCTTTCTGCCTCGAAGGCCGGCGCGTGCTTCATAACCAAGGAGGACGCGGCCCTTTTGCCGCCGGGCGTCGTTCCGGCGATAACCGACGATCCTGAGCTTGCTTTCGTAAAGCTCGAGGAATATTTCTCCCGCGACAGGGCGCTGGAGAAGAGGGGGATTTCCGATAGGGCAGACATAGATCCGTCCGCGAAGATCGGCAAGGGCGTGCATGTCGGGCCGTTCGCGGTGATAGAGGCGGACGTCGTGATAGGCGACGGGTGCTATATAGGGGCCGGGGCGAAGATAAAGGTCGGGTGCGGGCTTGGCCCCGGCTGTATCGTCCGCGAGAACGCGGTCGTAGGCCACGCCGTCCTCGGCGCCGGGGTGGTGATAGCCGAGGGGGCGGTGATAGGCAACGACGGCTTCGGGTGGCACAGCTCGGCCGCCGGCCACCGCTGGGTGCCTCAGATCGGGCGGGTTATCCTGGGCGACGGCGTGTTCGTGGGCGCGAACAGCACTATCGCGCGCGGGTCCCAGGGCGACACCGTCGTCGGTCGCGGGACCAAGATGGATTCGCTATGCCTCGTGTCGCACAACGACCGCCTGGGCGAGAACTGCATCATGGCGGGGATGAGCGGGATAGCCGGTTCGACCGTGCTCGGCGACTGGGTCTTGGTGGGCGCGCAGGCCGGGATTTCCGGGCATCTGAAGATAGGCGACGGCGTCCATATCGGCGCGGGCGGCGGGGTGATACAGGATCTGGCGCCAGGCGCGAAGGTAAGCGGCTATCCGGCCCAGCCTATACCGGATTTTCTGAGGCAGGCGGCCATGCTTCGCACCATGGTAAGGAAAAAGAAGCCGCAATGCTGACCGGCCTTGTCATCAAGAATTTCGTGCTTATCGAGGACATAGAGCTGTCCTTCGCCCATCGTCTTTCCGTATTGACCGGCGAGACCGGCGCGGGCAAGTCCATACTACTCGACGCCGTGTCGTTCGTGCTCGGCGCGCGTGCGGACTCCGGGCTCGTGGGCCGCGCGGGGGAGAGCGCCTCTGTCGCCGCGACGTTCGAGGTGGGGCCGGAAAATCCGGCGAAAAGGATACTCGACGAAAACGGCATAGGCGGCCCGTCCGTCGTGATCCGCCGTTCTGTTTCCAAGGACGGCAAGAGCAGGATTTTCATGAACGACATCCCCGTCGGCGCGGCGCTGGCCAAATCGGTCGGGGAATGCCTGGTCGAAATCCACGGCCAGTTCGACAACCAGAAGCTTCTCGATCCGTCGACGCACCTGGCCGTGCTGGACGGATTCGGGCGCTTGGATTGCGCGCCGGTCGCCGCGGCGTACAAGGCGTGGCAGGACGCGCTCGGGGAGCATAATCTCGCGAAGGAGAATTTCGCGCGCGCCAAGCTGGACGAGGATTACCTGCGCCACAACCTGGTGGAGATGGAGGAGTTCGGCCCGAAGGAGGGCGAGGAGGACGGGCTGGACGCCAAGCGTCGCTCGCTCATGGATTCCGAGCGCGTGATGACGGCGTATTCCGACGCGCTGTCCCGGCTGTCGCGTTTCGGCGACGATCCGTCGCTTTTCGTTTCCGAGGCCGCGCGGATTGTCGAGCGGGCGGGCGCGAAGGCCGTTGCGGACGAGCTGGCGAGCGCCGCCTCGAACCTTATGGACGCGGTGGAAAGGCTGCGCGACCTTGTGGAAAAGGGCGGTGCGGACGACATAGATTCCGTGACCGACCGGCTGTTCAAGTTGCGCGAGCTTGCGCGCAAGCACCGGGTCCGGCCCGACGAGCTGCCGTCCGTGCTGCGAAGCCTCCGCTCTACGGTCGGGAACATAAGCAATTCGGACGAGGCGTTGAAAAAGCTCGCCGAGGCGGAGGAAATGGCCGGGGCGAAGTATGCCGGGCTCGCCGCTTCGCTCTCGGAAAGGCGCCGCGCGGTTGCCGCGGATTTGGAGCGGAAGGTCATGGCCGAGCTTGCGCCGCTGAAGCTGGACAAGGCGGTGTTCCGTGTTAAGATAGAGCAAAAGGCGGCCTCGGCTGGCGGCGTGGACGACGTGTGCTTCGTCGGTTCCATGAACGCCGGCGCGCGCGAGGGTCTTCTGCACAAGATAGCCAGCGGGGGCGAGCTCGCCCGGCTGACCCTGGCCCTGAAGGTCGTGACCATGGACGGGAATTCCGCGGACACCATGATTTTCGACGAGGTCGACAGCGGCATTTCCGGCGCTACCGCCGCCGCCGTGGGCGAGAGGCTCTCGCGGCTGGGATCCAGGCTGCAGACCCTGGTGGTCACGCATTCGCCGCAGGTTGCGGCCTGCACGGACCAGCATTACAAGGTCGTGAAGTCGTACGACGAGGCTTCCGGAAAGACCGTGACCTCGGTCGAGCAGCTGGCTTCGCGCGGGCGCGTGCTCGAGATAGCGCGGATAATCTCCAGCGACAGGATCACGCCGGAGGCCGTGTCCGCCGCGGAAAGTTTGATAAACAGCAGGAAAGTGAAATGAAGCTTGAATTGTCTAGGGCCTCGGCCGATATAAGGTTTGTGGGAACGTTCGAGGGCGAGCTGCCGTCCGTTCCAGCAATTGCTAATTCGTCGTTCAAGGGCGAGGTTGGGGAGTGGCTTCCCGTGTTCGCGGACAGGTTGTGCTACATCGGTATGGGGCCCAGGGACGGGATATCCGAGCTTAGGTTGCGCAAGATAGGCGGCCGCGTCGGGATGGCGTTCGAGAAGACGAAGCTTGCGACCGGAAGCCTCGACCTGTGCGGCGACTTCACCGACGCGCAAAAATCCGCGCTCGCCGTGTCCGCGGCGCTCAAGGCGTACAGGTTCGACAAGTACAAGTCCGAGAAAAAGCCGGAGCAGAGGCTTTTCGTGGACATGCAGAAGGCCGCGTTCGGTCATGCGCTCGCGGTGGTGGACGCCGTGTCCATGGCCCGCGACCTTACGAACGAGCCGTCCAACCGCCTGTCCACGACGGATTTCGTGGGCGTGGTGCGCGGCATAAGCGGCGTGGAGGTCGAGATATTCGACGCCGCCGCCCTCGAGCGGATGGGCGCCGGGCTCATTCTCGCCGTCGGCCGCGGAAGCGAGAGCCCGCCGTACATGGCGGTGATGAAGTACATGGGTCGCGGCGGCTCGGATTTCGATCTCGGCCTTGTCGGCAAGGGGGTGTGCTTCGACTCCGGCGGGCTGTGCATAAAGCCGAGCTCCGGCATGTGGGAGATGAAGGGCGACATGGCGGGCGCCGCAGTCGTAGTTTCCATAATGAAGCTTTTGGCGGACACTCGTGCGAAAAAGAATGTCGTGGCCGTCGCCGGCCTTGCCGAGAATATTCCGGACGGCCGCGCGTACCGTCCCGGCGACATACTGAGGTCGCTCTGCGGCAGGACGGTCGAGGTCGTGGACACGGACGCCGAGGGGCGGCTGGTCCTGGCCGACTGTTTGTCGTACGTTTCGGGTTTGAAGCCGAGGACGGTCATAGATTTTGCGACGCTTACCGGCGCGATGTGCGTGGCTCTGGCCGACCACATGGCGGGCATGTTCTCGAATTCGGACGATCTCGCCTCTGCGATAGAGAGGGCGGGAAAGCTCTCGGGCGAGGAGGTTTGGCGCCTGCCGCTGTCCAAGGCGTACGCCGACCATTTGGAATCTAAGGTTGCGGACGTCGCGAACCTAGGCCATCCGGACAGGGTCGGCGGCGCCGTCACGGCCGCCGAATTCCTTCACGGCTTCGTGCCCGACGGGATAAGCTGGGCCCACATCGACATAGCCGGTGCGGCGACCAGCGACAAGGGCACCGACGTTTCGCCCAAGGGGACGACCGGCTGGGGCGTGGAGCTTATAGAGAGGTTCCTCCGTTGACGAAG
>JAITSG010000050.1 GCA_031288035.1 Rickettsiales bacterium
ACGTACACGGCATGGGACGGGAGCAGCGTAACATACACATCGCCGTACAAGGCTCGTCAGAACAGCTACAGCATACAAGCTAGTACCTGGGCATGTACTACGAGCTCCAGCACGGCTCCTAATGCGGCGAGCGACGCGCAGTGCAGGAGCGGCCAGTACTGCTGGTGCGCGTATTCTAAGTCTCCGGATACTTCGGCAAGCACATTCTCCTCGGGGGCTTGGTCCTCCTGGGTGTTCTACGGTGACCATAGCTCGGCGGCGGTTTGTGCTTCTAATTGCGCCGTTAATTGCGCGGATTATGCGATTTATTCGTCTTACGGCGGCGTCGTCAAGTGGTAGGGTGGCGCTTCTATCTCCCGCTCTTCGCCCGCCATCCCGGCGCGGAGGCGTGGGCACCGTTGCAAAACGGCTTGCTCGAGCTCCGGCCGCACCGGCACAGAGTCTGCTTCATCCTGACCTCGTAGCTCTCGCCGTACTCGCTCTCGACCCTGATGCCGCCCCTGACCCATACGGGGCCGCTTATCTTAAGCTTCGCGTCCTCGATAAGCGCGATGGACGGCGGAAGCCTGTCCTCCAGCACGCGCCCGGCCTTGTCCAGGATTATCAGCCGGCCGGCGGGGCAGAGGTCGGCTTCCTTCCTCGCCTGCCCGGCCTCCCACTCTCCGCCTTCCTCGACAAGGTTCCATATGCGCCCGGCCGCGTCGCAGAAGCGCGCGAACGCGCAGAACCTCTCGTTGTCCAAAAGATCTACGTCCGGGCCGGGCAGGCGCTCGGCGTCCATCATGTAGGGCCGGAAGCCGGCCGTCTCCGTCCCGTCGAACGCATACGGCTTGAGATGCGAGGAGTCGCAGAACGGGGCGGTCTCGCTCCGGCCGCAGCGGCACAGCGCGACCGGCTCGCCCGGCCTTATGTCGAACTTCCTGCCGTCGCCGTAGGAAACGGAAATTCCCTTCTCGTCGGCCAGGATGAGCTTTTCCGATATGTCCTCTATGCCGAAGACCATGTACGGGCCGTCCTTCGTTACCTTTATGTACGGTTTCTTGCCTTGCATCTCGCCCCCTTTCCTCCTCTTCTCCAAAGGATAAGCCCTGGCGCGGCGGATGGCAATAAGAAGAAAGTCCGTAAAAATAATGATAAAATTCAAAATACTACATGTTGTTATATAAATGGCTTGATTTTGGCCTTAACACAAGATATAGTGTTTAAAGGAGAAGAATAATGCAAGGAAACGCTTGGAAAGACCTGGCCGAATTCGCGGCGCGGGGGCTTGATGTGAACCTGTCCGACCTGAAACTGGCGCCGGGCGCCGGGGTGGAGGACCTTATCTCCGCCGCTCTCGGCCTTACCGACGTGCGGCACCCGGACTGGAAAGATTTTGCGGGCAGGGCGAAAATGGCCGACCTGGTCCGCCAAACGGCCCTCAAACGCAACTCGTTCCCCGAATTCGTGTACGACGACTATCCCAAATATGCCGCGGGAATGGCGGAGCAGGGGCTATATTCGCCAGTCCTGCTTGAGAAATATTCGGCCGCGGAGCTCGAAGCCGCCGGAAAATTCATAAACAAGGACTACGACTTCATATACGACTATGCCGGGGCGGACCTTTTGTCCCGCAGATACCTTGTCGAATCCGCGGACGGGCTCTGCGAGCTGCCCCAGGAAATGTTCCTCACCATAGCCCTCCTCTTGGAACGCAACGCCGAGCCGGCCTCGCGCATGGAGGCCGCGAAGGACACGTACGAAAAGCTGGCGGCCAAGAAAATATCCCTGGGCACGCCCTTCTTGATGAACCTGCGCCGGCCAGAGGGAAACCTGAGCTCGTGCTTCGTGACCGTCATGGACGACTCGCGCGATTCCATATTCTACGTAATAGACCAGATATCCGCCATATCGAAATTCGGCGGCGGAGTTGGCGTCAACGTCTCGCGCGTCAGGTGCCGCGGCGCCAGGATAAGGGAAATCAAAAACGCCTCCGGCGGAGTCGTCCCGTGGATACGCATAATCAACGACACGGCAGTCGCCGTGAACCAGCAGGGCAAAAGAAAAGGCGCGGTCACGGTCTCGCTCGACGTGTGGCACCGCGACATAGAGGACTTCCTCGAGCTCAGGACCGAAAACGGCGACCAGCGCATGAAGGCCTACGACATATTCCCTCAGGTCGTGGTGCCAGACCTGTTCATGCGGCGCGCCGAGGAAAACGCCAGCTGGCTCCTGGTAGACCCGAACGAGGTCCGCATGAAATACGGCGCCGAGATAGCCGACCTGTGGGGCGAGAAGTTCGAGGAGCTCTACGCCCGGCTAGAGGCCGACGCGGAGAGCCTCGAGATGGGGAAAACCGTCCCGGCCAAGGACATACTGAAGCGCATGATGAAATCCCAGGTCGAAACCGGCATGCCGTACATAGCCTTCAAGGACACGCTCAACCGCTATAACCCGAACAAGCACGACGGCGCGATAGTGGGCACGAACCTGTGCACGGAATCGCACAGCAACGTGCGGCCGAGCAAAGTCTGCGAAACCATGCTCTCGGACGACGGGCGCGCGGTGCGCGCGGCGGAGGGCGGACTGGTGCACGTGTGCAACCTCGCCTCGTTGAACCTCGCCGCGATAGACACGGACGCCGAGCTGGCCTCCGCCTGCGCCGCCGCCGTGCGGATGCTCGACAACGCGATCGACTTCACCGAATGCCCGGTGCCCGAGGGGACCATGCACAACCGCCGCTACCGCACGATCGGCGTGGGGGCGATGGGGCTGGCCGACAGGCTGGCCAAAAACGGCATCCTGTATTCCAAATCCGCAGAATACGTCGACGACCTGTTCGAGAAAATCGCCCTATACAACATCCGCGCCAGCATAGACATAGCCCGCAAGAAAGGCACGTTTACGGCCTACGCCGGATCGGACTGGGACCGCGGAATAATCATGGGACGCGACAAAACGTGGTTCAGGAAAAACTCGAAGCGCAGATCCGAATGGGACGCGGTGTTCGAGGCCTTGTCCGTGCACGGGATAAGAAACTCGCAGATAAGCGCAATAGCGCCGAACACGAGCTCCTCCCTGATACAGGGATGCACGGCCTCCGTCCTGCCCGTCTACAGCAAGTTCTTCGTCGAGACGCACGGGCTCGGCAGCGTGCCGAACTGCCCCCCGTTCATAAAGGACCACTTCTGGGAATACCAGGAAAGCCGGAACATAGACCGCTTGGCCATAGTCGACGTGGTCGCCAGGATAAGCAAGTGGATAGACACCGGCGTCTCGATGGAGCTCATCTACAACCTGAACGACGGAATAATGGCCAGGAACATAATGGACACAATATTCCATGCCTGGAAAAATGACATAAAGACCATATACTACACCAGGACGATACAAAGGGATTCGTCCGCCGACGAATGCGTCAGCTGCGCGAACTAGGAGGAAAGATGGAAAAGAAAAGGCTGTTCAACGTCTCGGGCGACGACGCCCCGGAAAGGCGTCGGATGATCGGCGGGAACGTCACGAACCTGTTCAACCTGAACAACGTGAAATACCAGTGGGCGAACAAGCTGTACCGCGCCATGATGGAGAACTTCTGGATCCCGGAAAAGGTCTCCCTGCTGGACGACAAGCTCTCGTACCCGAAGCTCTCGCCGGCGGAAACCGAGGCATACGACGGCGTGCTGTCCTTCCTCGTCTTCCTGGACAGCATACAGACGAACAACCTCCCCAACATAGCGGAGTGCATCACCGCGCCGGAAGTCGCGCTGGTGCTAGCCATACAGACGTACCAGGAGGCCGTGCACTCGCAGAGCTATTCCTATATAATCGAAAGCATCATGCCGCCCGCGAAAAAGGACGCGATATACGACCGCTGGCGCGAGGACAAGATACTGCTGGAGCGCAACGAATACATAGCCCGCATATACCAGGACTTCGTGGACGCGAGGACGGACAGGAACTTCGCCCGCGCCCTGGTCGCCAACTTCCTCCTGGAAGGCGTGTACTTCTACAACGGATTCAACTTCTTCTACAACCTCGCCGCGCGCAGCCTCATGATAGGCACGGCGGACGAGATAAAGTACATCAACCGCGACGAGCTCACCCACTGCGTATTGTTCTCGAACATGATACGCGAGATACGCGCCGAAAACCCGAAGTTCTTCGACGACGGCGAGATACGCGACATGTTCCAGAAGGCCGTGGAACAGGAAATAGCGTGGAGCCGCCACGCCATACGCGGCGTCGTGGGCATAGACGGCTCCACCATAGAAAAATACACCAAGTTCATCGCAAACCAGCGCATGCGCGAAATAGGCATGAACCAGATATATCCAGGATACGACGCCTCGCCGTACGCCCACCTCGACGCCATATCCGACACCAGAGGCGCCGGATCGGTCAAGGGAAATTTCTTCGAGGCGAACGTGTCGTCGTACAACCAGAGCTCCGCGGTAGGCGGATGGGACGACATCTAGGCTTGCATTCGGAGAAGCCGCCTGCTATCATCGCGCCGTGACCTCGTAGCTCAGCTGGATAGAGCGTCAGCCTCCTAAGCCGAAGGTCGCGCGTTCGAATCGCGCCGGGGTCACCATGAAAAACCACAGAAAACCAGTGGTTTGCGCCTTCAAGAACCGGCGGACCCGCACTGCGTGCACCTCGCCTCCCCGAACATCTCCCCCACCTCGCGCACGGCATACGCCCAGATGGCCGCGCTTACCACGAGGTCGGGCCACTTGCTCCCGGACAACAGCACGCATACGCCGCCGCACACGACCCCGAGGTTTATCAAACAGTCGATATGCGAGCATATCTCGCTCGCCCTTACGTTGGCGTCCTTGCTGCGCAGCCTTTGCAGCAGGCGTCGGGAAACCAAATTCGCCATGAACGCGAACAGCGACACCGTTATCATGGTCCTGTATTCCGGAACCGGCGTCGCGACGGCGAACCTGCGCACAATCTCGTATCCGACGAAGGCGAGCATCACGCTCTGGATGCAGGCGCTCAGGAACGCAATCTGCTTCTTGGCGTGGACGCACTTCGCCAAGGCGTAAAGCGAAAGCCCGTATATGGCCGCGTCGGAGAGCATGTCGAGCGAATCGGACACAAGCCCAAGCGAGTTGGACAAGAGCCCGAGCGCTCCCTCTATCAAAAAGAACGAGGCGTTGAGCAGGAATACTATCCAAAGCGTGCCTCTTTCCGTCAGCCGTAACATGAAATCCCCTTTTTCCCCATATATTATACGGAAGAAGCGCACGAAGCAATAAAAAACGACCGCGCGCGAAATCCGCGTAAAATTTTTTGCGCCGCCCTTGACAATCTTTGCCCGGCCACTACATATAAAACCGGATAAAACAAACAAGGGAGGCGAAAATGAGAAACGATACGAAAGCTTTGGCAATCGGGCTCGGCGCCCTGCTGGCCGGCGGCGCGGCCTATTACGGCCTTAAGGAAGACCCGGCGCGCGCGAAGGTCGTGGTGCTAGACGACTTCGACATGCCGTTTTCCAGGATGCAGAGCAGGATGAACCGCCTGCTAGCCGAAATGGACAGGGATTTCGAGGAATTCGACCGCGCATTCATGCCGCCCGCGAACGTGCGCCGCGCGCGCATGGACGCCGCGGTCAAGGACGGCAAATTCAGGCTGGTCGCCGAAATGCCGGGAATAAAAAAGGACGACATAGACATATCGGCGCACGACGGCCTGCTTACCGTAAAAGGCGAACGCAAGGCCAAGGCCGACGAGGACAAGGACGGATACTATATCCGCGAAAGGTCGGCGAGCTCGTTCTCGCGCACGGTGAGCCTGCCCGAAGGCGCGGACATAGACAAGGCGGAAACCTCGTTCTCGGACGGCGTGCTGACGATAACCATGCCGGTCAAGGGACTGCCCAAGCCGCAGGTCAGGAAGCTTGCCATAAAATGATAAAGGCCGGCGCGGAATACATCCACTTCAAAGGCGGGCGCTACCTGGTGCTCGCCCTGGCGAAGCACAGCGAGACGCTGGAGGACATGGTCGTCTATACGGCCCTGGACGGCGACGGCTCCGTGTGGGCGCGCCCCGCGTCCATGTGGGAAGAGGACGTCGGCGGCAGGCCGAGGTTCGCCGAGGCGAAGCATGATAATTGACGTGCGCCTTTGCCCCGGGGCGTCGCGGGACGCGGTGCTCGGCGAAACGGACGGAAGGCTGCGCGTAGCCGTGCGCGCCCCCGCCGCAGAGGGCAGGGCAAACGACGCCCTTGTCAAATTCCTTGCCAAAAAATACGGTGTCGCGAAGTCGGACGTGGAAATCCTCTCCGGCCGCACCGGGCGGAACAAGCGGGTGCTGATAGGCGCGGGGTAAGCTCATACCCGCCGGCTATGACGGCGGAACATGCCGCTCGCGGCTGCGGCCCTAGTCCGACACGTCCGCGGTGGCACCGCGCGCACCGAGAGCCGCAGGCGTATCCGACCGGGCGTTAGACGTACCGCGAGAACCAGGCGCTGAAACATCGAACAACGCACCGCCCGAAGCGCCGCCCGCGATAAGGCGATATATGCCATCACACGCCTGCTGTGAAGAACTCATATCGATATCTACCCATAAGTAGCCGACAAGGGCCCAAGCGCCTACATTCGATATCATACTGGCGCTGTTGCGCACAAATCCCCCGCTGGATGCGAATTCGCATGCGTACGTGTCGTTGCTGTAGCATGATTGCGATACCATGCTACCCGCGTCCGGATTGCCCTGCGCAGCAGCGCAGTACTCCGATATCAGCTTAGAGTTGTCCACATTCTTCGAGTTGTCATCCCAACTTGAACCCGGCCACAACACAGTGGCAGCACACGCATCATAAGTGTAATATTGGTTTGTCGTGTTGCTGTAACAATGACCGCTCATTATATTCGCATCCTGCAACGGCCGCGCGCTCACCGCTGTCAACCGGGCGCGCATGGTGTCGTAGGTCACAGCCGCTATTACGGAGTTCCTTGTCGTAGTGTCCATTGGCGCACGGCTCAATGCATTCCCGCTCGTCGCATTATACGTCCCCGTAGAATTACTCGCCGGGTATATCATCACCCATGGCTTAGTCCCGCCTGTGTAATTCGCGAGGTATACGTATCCTCCGTTCGTGTCCTGTGGCTTGTGCTTCTTCGTCCACACAGACGTAGGCATGATTTGCCCAGCACTGTAATTATAATACGGGTGGCTTGAGCCAAGCCCTGTCGTGCTGCAGCACATGGTGTGGAAACCCCCTATCTGCGTCGCATTCGCCATGCTGCTGCTAGTACTTGCCGCAAGCCCACCGTCGCTCTTTACGAATACGTAATAGTTGGTCCCTGCAGTCAAAGTCCCAAGATTTGCGCTGTAATCCGCTCCGTTGCTCAACCGCACCTTTATCGTAGTCGAACGCGCCTCCGCAGCCAGATACCACCCGCCCGTCGTCCCAGCCGCCACTCCGCCAGCGTTCCCAGCGGTGGAATAATCGTAGTTAATTTCGTCCGGGTTGGGACCCGTAGAAACGCACTCCTCCTTCGCCGCGGACCCTATGGGAGACGCCGTGCTAGCCGGGCACGCGATTTTGGTCGCCGCGCCCGGACAATAGTAATTCGCCGGACACGGCGTGCACGCAGTGCTCCCGTATTCCGAATACGTGCCGGCCGGACAAGGGACGCAGCTCCACATGGCAGAGCTGGTCCCGAAGGAAATAAATCCTGTGAATATAAAAAGTAGAATCGGGCACATGTCTTTCTCCAGTTATTGAAAGCGTCGGAGAGTTAATAAAACCCACATCATCCAATAATTCCCGCGGCAATCCCTCGTTGCGGTTCCTACTATTGTAATACATGGCGCGGAGAAATTCAAGGCCGATTTTTTTCATGACAAAGCGATTGCGAATCGTCAACAATCGTGCTATCATGTCCCGCGAGAGGAGAGAGATTATGAAAAGACTGCTGTTCGTTTTCCTGCTGGCCTCGCTGGCCGGGAACGCCTATTTCGCGTGGAGATGCAATCCGTTCAGAGGAAAGGCCGAGACGGCCCCGGCGGAGGCGGAGGACGAAACCAAGCTCGGCCCGGCCGACAGGGTCGTCAAGTTCCTTAAAGACTCGAAGGTGTTCTATATAGCCACCGTCGACGGCAAGGGCGCGCAGGTGCGGCCTTTCGGCGTGGCTCTGAACATAGACGGCAAGGTCTCCGTATGCACCGGCGCGTGGAAGAACGTGGCCAAACAGATACTGGCCAATCCGAACGTCGCCATATCCGCCATGCGCGCGGACGGCAAATATATCCGCATAACCGGCCGGCTTTCCGACAACTCGACCGAAACGAACCGCGTAAGGTTCATGAAGGCGGCGCCGGAGCTTGAATCCCTTTACAAAGGCAAAGAGGACGAGTTTAGGGTCCTGTCGTTCCTCGGCGCCTACGTCACGATAGAGGACACCGCCGGGCACAGGGAGGCTTTCGAGCTTAAATAGAATAATCGCCTTGACAGCCTCGCGTTCCGGCTGTATCGTCGAACCATGCCAGACAAGACGGAAATAGACGTATTGGACCAGTATATAGGCAAAAGAATAAAGCTTAGGCGGAGCATGCTGCGCATAAGCCAGGACAACCTCGCCTCGATAATAGGCGTGACGTTCCAGCAAATACAGAAATACGAATCCGGCGTCAACAGGGTCAGCGCGAGCCGCCTGTTCCTCATATCCCGCGCGCTGGGCGTGGACGTGGACTTCTTTTTCTCCGGACTCGAAAGCAAGGGCCTTCCGCCCCTGTCGTCCGGAGTGGCCGAAGACCCGGTGAAGTTCGATCCTATGAAGGACCCGGAAACCCTGAAGCTAGTGAACGCATACTGGAAAATCCACAGCAAGGAAAAACGCGGCGTCATGCTGGACTTCATATCCGGCATAAACGACAAGGTCTAGGACGCAAACAGCCATTCGCTCGTCGGCGCGGCCACGGACGCCGCCGTTTCGCCCGCCTATTTGCGCGCGCGGGGGTGGGCCTTTTTATAATTCCTCAGCATCTCGGCCACGTCGACCTTGGTATATACCTGCGTGGTCGAAAGCGAGCTGTGGCCCAAAAGCTCCTGTATCGTCCTCAAATCCGCGCCGCGCGACAAGAGATGCGTCGCGAACGAGTGCCTGAGCGCGTGCGGAGTGGCCGTCGCGGGCAGGCCGAGGCGGCGGCGCACGGCCTCCATATCCCTCTCGGCCACGCGGGGCGTCAGCCGCGCGCCCTTCTCGCCTATGAACAGCGGCCCCCCGTGCGGCAGGGCGTCCATGTATTTCCCTATCTCCCCCCTCACCGCGGGAAGGACCGGAACCACGCGCTCCTTGCCCCCTTTGCCGCGGACGCGCAGCTCTGGCCCGATATCGCCGACGTCGAGCGAGAGCGCCTCGGATATGCGCAGGCCGGCGCCGTAGATCAGCGTGAACAGGGCGCGGTCGCGGGCCGCAATCCACGGCGCCTTGGCGGTCTTGGAAAATTCGTCCAATACCTTCATAATATCGCCCGTGGACATGGGCCGGGACAGCCTTTTTGGCACCTTGGGCGAGCGGATCAGCGATATGTCGGCGTTCGAGGCTATCTTGGCCTGTTCGAGGAAGCGGAAGAAGCCCCTCAGGGCCGACACGGCCCTGGCGATGCTTTGCGGCGACCTGCCGCCCCTGGCGAGCGAGGTTATAAACGCCCTGAAATCCAGGACGGAAGCGGACAGGGGATCCGGACAGGACGCGAAGAACGCGCCCAAGTCGCGCCCGTAGGCGGCGACGGTGTGCGGCGACACGCGCCTTTCGCGCGCCAGAAACGCCAGCCATTTTTCCCTTGCTTCCTCTTTCCCCACGGCAGTATGATAGCACAGGAAGCGGAGATAAGCAAATGTATCAAAGACCCAGCTGGGACGAATACTTCATGAAGATAATGGAGGCCGTCGCCACGCGCGCCACATGCGACCGCGGGCGCTCGGGCTGCGTCATAGCCCGGGACAACGTGATCCTCTCGACAGGCTATGTAGGATCCCCGAATGGCTCGCCCCATTGC
Organism: Rickettsiales bacterium; assembly: GCA_031288035.1. Taxonomy (GTDB): domain Bacteria; phylum Pseudomonadota; class Alphaproteobacteria; order Rs-D84; family CACZYB01; genus JAITSG01. Next base: position 10,000 of record JAITSG010000050.1, read on the forward strand.
GACGACGTGGGGCACCTCATGAAGGAAATAAGGCACGAGGACGGCAGCGTCTCCCAGCATTGCATGAGGACCGCGCACGCCGAAGCCAACGCGATATGCCAGGCCGCGAAGAACGGCGTGTCGATAAACGGCGCCACACTGTACTGCCGCATGACGCCGTGCCGCAACTGCGCCATGATGATAGCGAACAGCGGCATAAAGCGCGTAGTCGTCCAGCACGACTATCACGGCGTGAGCGAAACGTTAGACATATTCAAGAACGCCGGGGTGGAGCTGGTCATGCTGTCGTCCGACAAGCCAAGCTACGACGGCCAGTAAAGGTTGCCTTTCGGCCCCGGATATGCTATAATCCACCCGATGAGAGGTATTTTATCGAAAATCTGCCTGCTTGCGGCCCTGGGCGCGTGCCAGCATATCGACTATTCCCGGCCGAGGGGAACGGCTGCGCCCGCGCCCGTTCCGTCGCAGGGCGCCGCGCAGGCTTCGCCGCGCGCGGAGGAAACCCGCTCCGCGGCGTCTTCGCCCGCGTCCGTGCCGGTCGAGCTGGTCGGGCGCCTTTTGCCCATAGACCGCAGCGCGCCGCCGAAACCGGAACCCGAACCGGAGCCGGCAAAAACATTTTCCGAGGCCGATTTCGAAAAAATCCAGTATATACCCTCGCCCCTTCAAAACATGTCCGAAGACGACATAGACCTTATATCGCGCGCGGAGGTCAAGGAGGCCGAAAGGGTCGTGGAGGCCACGCCGCCCGAGATGCCCCGCACGAAGACCGTGAAGGCCGCGAAGGGCGACACCATATACTCGCTTGCCAGGCGGCACGGAGTGAAAGTCTACGACCTGGCCGCCGACAACGGCATAAAGTCCCCGTTCCTCCTGAAAATCGGACAGGCCCTCACCATTCCGGACACTTCCGCGCCTAGGCCGGAAAAGGTCACCGTTTCCACATTGTCGCCGAAAAAAACCTTCATAGAGGAACCGCACAAACCAAGCGTGACCGTGAAAAAGGGCGACACCCTTTACTCCGTAGCCAAGAACAACAACGCCGCCTTGAAAGACCTTATCGTAGCAAACGGGCTTTCCGCCCCGTACGCCCTCAAGATAGGCCAGGTGCTTGCCATTCCCGGCAAGGCATTCGTCATAGTAGGGGAGGGCGACACCCTTTATTCCATATCGCGCCGGTACAGCGTGAACCTCAAATCCCTGGCCGATGCGAACAAAATAAAGGACGGATACATAGCGCTGGGCCAGCGCCTTGTCCTGCCCGCGTCGGTCGCTCCGGCGTCGGGAAAGAAGCTCGCAGTCGCGAAGGACGGGGACAAGAAGATAGTGAAGGCCGCCCCCAAGCCGGCCCCGCCCGCCGCGCAAAAAGGCGCCGCCAGGCCCGCGCCGGCCCCGGAGGTCGCGGACGCCGCGCGCAAGAAAATAGAAAGCATCATAGCCAGGCCGGAACCCATGCAGAAATCGCGCTTCGCATGGCCGATTCCCGGCAAGGTGATATCCGGCTTCGGCACGAAATCCGGCGGAATGCGCAACGATGGGATAAACATATCGGTCGCGCTCGGCTCCAACATAACAGCCGCGGAAAACGGCGTAGTCGCGTATGCGGGCAACGAACTCAAGGGCCTCGGGAACCTTGTCATAATCCGGCACGACAAGGACTTCATGTCGGTATACGCGCACGCCCGCGACCTCAAGGTCAAGAAGGGCGACAGGGTCTCGCGCGGGCAGGTGATAGCCTCGGCCGGCAAGACCGGGCGCGTGACGAGCCCGCAGCTCCATTTCGAAATCAGGCAAAAAACCAGGGCGATAGACCCGGAGAGCGTCCTGGAGCGCCGGTAGCGCGGCGGTTCTGCCCGCAACCCGGCCGGCAGGAGCCTTGGACCGCGCGGTTTTCGCGCAGGCCGGCCGGGTTCGTCCTCCCTCGGCCTCCTCGGCTCGGATTTACCGCGTTTTTGCGCTTTACATTTGCAAAGCTTGTGATAAAATCGCGCGGCATCGGGGGTGTAGCTCAGCTGGCTAGAGCG
>JAITSG010000089.1 GCA_031288035.1 Rickettsiales bacterium
GCCGCGACTTCGACGGCGAGTCCACCTACAAGGCCGGCGGATTCGTAGAGGTTTCGCCAAGGTTCAACTCGTGGAGCAAAGAAGAGGTGGAGCCGTATTTCGACCCGGAGGACGCGCCCGGACCGCCGCAAGACGAAGAGGAAAAAGCCTCCCCAGAGGACGAACCGGAGCCGGAAAATGCCGGAGGCAAGATAGACGCCCGGGGATTGCGCCCGAACACGGTCCTGGTGGACGTACGGCCGTCGCTCTTCGCATACGACGACGGCGAGGCTAAGCCGTATTTCACGATAGAGGAGCTGGACCGCGCCAAGGCCCAACCCGCCTTGGACTACGACGACAGGGACCCCCAGGAAACCAAGGACAGGATAATAAGAGTGGCCGGCGACCCCGGCCCGACGGACGCCGAGCTCGCCTCCATGGCGAAAAAGCGCGAGGCCCTCTTGAAGGCAGAGGAGGCGGGCGTCCTTAGGCGCATAGAGATTGACGGCGAGCCGGAGAAAAAGCTTCCGCTGACGGTATTGCGGCCGGAAAACGAGTACTACGGCGGCCTCAGGATAGGATACTCGTTCATGGGCGGCTGGCTCGACCTCACGGAGCAGACCGGATACAACTATCCACAGGAAAACGCAAACGACTGGATAATAAGCCTTTCCGCGTTCTTGGGTACCAAGCTCAACGCCATACTGAACGGGCTTAGGATAGAAGCGGAATACACTTACAACCGGCCGGTGGAGCTGGCCTATAACGCGGGAATAGACAGGCGCCTCCTTAAAATCAGGAACGACACCTATGTCGCGAGCGCGTACCTGGACTACGCCTTCAACCAGAGGTTCCGCGGATACGTCGGCGGAGGCTTCGGAGCCGCGAAAATACACATCAACGACATGGAGTTCAACGCATACATGGAAAAGTACACCACCGCATGGCAGATAAGCGCCGGCGCGCGCGCGCGGATGACCGGATACCTCGCCCTGGACGCCGGAGTGCGGTACACCGGATACGGCAAGATAAAAAGGGCGTATGCGCAGGACTACGAGCTGGGGTACGAATACATGCCGTTCTCGCTCGCGCTATACACAGGCCTCGTGTTCGGATTCTGATTTTACCGGTTGCTTTCGAACCGACTCCGTGATAGAATATCCCCGTATCCGCAATGGGTACGGGCCAATTTGTAAGGCTTTCTAGCTGAGGCGCGGATATGCGCCGTGATCCATATCCCTAAGCGTACGCTTGGGGAGGCCGCGACGGATGTCCAGGGGCTCGCCCTAAAGGCCGCGGCGAATCCATCAGCTAGAGGATTCTTACAAACTCCCCGCCTTTCCGGATGCGCATAGACAAACCGATAAACGCAAAGGAGAATAGAAATGGCGCTTAGCAAACTGGAAGCCCGCTTAATCGGCACGGCGGACGCGGTCAACATACTCATAGACGAGATGACGGCCGACAATATAGGCCAGAAGTATTCGCAGATACATAAAGTAATGGACAGCGCCAGGATCCTTTGCTGCGGGAACGACTCCGGCGAGCCGATAAGGGACGAAGACCTGCGGCAACTGGTCCACCAAAGATGAGTACAATGCCTTTCAACTTAGGCGCAACCTAGAGGCGGTTCCGATTAATTACTTGAAGGCGAACGGGAAAAAGGCGGGCAAGCTTCTGCATGAGATTCCGAACCATTTTAGAAACATGGAAAAATTTTTGGCAAAATCGTGGGATATAAATGATATTAAAAAGAGCATATTAGGGCCTAATAATCCGATTAGCTGGGCCACATTCAAAGGCCTTACTCCGCTGAAAAGGACCTCGTACGCCAAATTGATGGACAATATGCTAACCATATATGACGGATTTTCCGACGGGACGAAGAAATATTTTTCCGAGATACTCGAAAAATATTCCGTAGAGTATTCCAAAGATAAATACTACAGGATGGAGAAGGAGCGGCAAAAGAACACGCCCCGCATAGAAACTTCCGGTATAAAGGAGTATGTCCTGGAACGCCTGGACAGAGCAAAGAAAAACGTAAAGAACGTCATGTTCAACGACGGCGCGGAGAAAACGCAGATACAGATCGCCGACCCGAAAATGAAGGACGATCCTTTCTTGCAGAAGATAGTCGAGATCGCAAACGGGGAGAACCAGAAGCGCTAGTCCGGCAGGACGGCGAACTTGGCGCCCCGGCGCCTGAGCTCCAGCAGGGCGGGCGCGAGGCCCTCGAACGTTTCCTTTTCCGGCCGGTTCATGTGGGCGAGCAGTATGTCGCCCGGCCTCGCCTTCATGGCGTTCCCGTAAACCATGCCCGCGGATAGCGACGCCCCCGCGTCCAAAGATACGGCAAACCCGGCAATCTCGTAGCCGAGGCTCCTGATCAAATCGGCCGCGCCGTCGTCGTAATGCGCGGCGCCGGAGCGAAACCACGCCGGACGCCGGCCGGACAGCGCCTCTATCCTGTCCGCGCCGCCCTGAACCTCGGCCAGAAGCTCGTTCGCGCTTCTCGTCCCGCGGATGCCGTAGGCCGACTTCCCGCCAAGGCTCGCCGGCAGATGGCTAGCGCCGTGGTTCTCTATGCGGAACAGGCCGGAGCCCGCGAGAAGCGCCGCCCCCTCAGGGTTTCCGTCTATCCACCGCCCGGTAAGAAACACGGTCGCCGGAATCTCCTCGGATATCAGAAATTTTACGAGCTCTGCGTCGAAGCCGTCCTTCCTGTCGTCGCATGCGTCCAGAGTGAGGTATATCGCGGGACCGGGAATCCTGTCCGTTATGCCGCGGCCGTGCTCGCCCCATCCGCGGCGCACCCGCGAATCGCCCGCGGCCGGGCGCGGAACCTCCTTCGCACGCCGCCCGAGGCAGCAGAACAGGCCCGCCAGCGCGAGCGCTATCAAAGCCGGCCCCGCCTTCCTAACGAAAATCACCACACCCCGCTCTTCGCCAGCCTGCGCGCCCTTATGAAACGTCCGCCGGGTTTGGCGTCCACGCTCCTTAAATGCGCGCGAATCAGGCCGAATTCCTCCTCGGGCGTGCTGTCCGACGTGTCGAGGCAAAGCTTGTTCGCATGGCTTATCCTCAGCGTCTCCTGGCAGCCTATCACGCGCTTGAGCTTCGCCACGCTGGCTATCTTGCCCCGCGCGGCCCTGTGGCCGTCGCGCACCCGCGACCTGAGCACCTCCGGGCGGCAATAGAACTCGATCGGCACGAAGTCGGCCCCTATCGCCCGCGCGAACGCCTCTATGTCGCGGAACGCCGACAAGCCCATCTCGTCGTCGAACAGCATGTTGGTGAACAGGTACCTGACCGGCTTGCCGCACGGATGGAACCTGGCGATTATCTTGAAGAAATCCCTGCGCAGCCTGGCGACAAGGTCGCAGTACTCGTCGATCCAATCGGAACGATGCTCGATGAACGGACGGACGAAGTTGTGGATGTAATGGTTGTCTATCAGACTGTACCCCATCGCGCGCGAAAGCATGGATGCGACCGTAAGCTTGCCGGATGCGGGCATCCCGTAAAAAAGGACTACTTGATTTCTTTTCAAGGCGCTCACTGCCGTTGCCTTATATCTGGGTCTCGGGCATACTATGTTCGTACGAACCCAAAGTCAAGCGGGAATTTTTCGGAGCTGCCCCGGGCACCATATACGGCGATTTCGTGCAGAAGATACAGAATATCTCCGATGAGTTAAAAAAATTTGGATTATTTGGCGACCGCTGGCCGTCCCGATAAAATTCCTTTGCGCGGTAAGCTCTGGAGCGGGTGAAGGGAATCGGACCCTCGTATTCAGCTTGGGAAGCTGATGTTCTGCCACTGAACTACACCCGCGCGAGGCATTATTCTATATGCGCAGGAGGATTTTGCAAGGCGTTTTTATCCGGGCTTGATTTTTTCCGAGGCATGAGCCATAATCCAGATGGAGAACGAAAATGAAGATAGCACACGGAAACAGCGCGGTAACATACGAGAGAGACCACGCCTCGTCGGTAGAATACACCCTGGCGGACACAGACATAGACTGCGCCGTGGTGAGGATAAACGGCCGGTATCCCGAGGCCGGGTACGGACGCAACAGGATTTCCAAGGAAATGTGCTACTGCCTTTCCGGCGGGGGAAAGATGTTCCTTCGCGGCTGCGGGCCGACGGAATTTTCGAAGGGAGACGTCATACTGATACTCCCCGGCGACACGTATTTCTTCGAGGCGGACTGCGACTTCGTCGTGTCTTGCACCCCTCCGTGGACCATGGGACAGTTCGAGAACGTGCTCTAGATTTTCCCCTTGCATTTGAAAAAGCCATGATATAGAATCTCCCCCATGCGCTCCGCCCCTTACGGGGCTTTGCGTGTCCAATAACGTAATTGTAAAGGAGCTTGGAAAATGGCAAAAGAAACCTATGTGCGCGAGAAGCCTCACGTAAACGTCGGCACTATCGGCCACATCGACCACGGCAAGACGACCGCGACCGCCGCGATAACAAAGTACTTCTCGAAGGAATTCAAGGCGTACGACCAGATCGACTCGGCGCCGGAGGAAAAGGCCCGCGGAATAACCATCAACACTGCGCACGTGGAATACGAATCACCCGCGCGCCACTACGCGCACGTCGACTGCCCGGGGCACGCCGACTACGTCAAGAACATGATAACCGGCGCTGCCCAGATGGACGGCGCGATACTGGTCGTCGCCGCCACGGACGGCCCCATGCCCCAGACGCGCGAGCACATCTTGCTCGCCCGCCAGGTCGGCGTCCCCTCCATAGTGGTCTACCTCAACAAAGTCGACATGGTGGACGACCCCGAAATGATAGAGCTCGTCGAAATGGAAATCCGCGACCTTTTGACCAAGTACGAATTCCCGGGCGACAAAACCCCCATCGTGCGCGGCTCGGCCCTGTGCGCCCTCAACAGCGAAAAGCCCGATATAGGCGAGCAGTCCATACGCAAGCTCATAGAGGCGGTCGACAGCTTCATACCGACTCCCGACAGGCCCCTTGACAAGCCCTTCCTGATGCCTATCGAGGACGTGTTCAGCATATCCGGCCGCGGCACCGTGGTCACCGGCCGCGTGGAAACCGGCATAGTAAAGGTCGGCGACGAAATCGAAATAGTCGGCATACGGCCCACCCAGAAAACCACCGTCACCGGCGTCGAAATGTTCCGCAAGCTCCTAGACCAGGGACAGGCCGGCGACAACATCGGCGTCTTGCTGCGCGGCACGAAAAAGGAAGATGTCGAGCGCGGCCAGGTCCTGGCCAAGCCGGGCACCATCACCCCGCACAAGAAGTTCGAGTGCCAGTGCTACATCCTCACCAAGGACGAGGGCGGACGCCATACCGCGTTCCTGTCCAATTATCGCCCGCAGTTCTATTTCCGCACGACCGACGTGACCGGATCCATAACCCTGCCGACGGACGTCAAGATGGTCATGCCCGGCGACAACGTCAGCATGACGGTCGAGCTTATCACCCCGATCGCCATGGCAGAGGGCCTCCGCCTTGCCATACGCGAGGGCGGACATACGGTCGGCGCAGGCGTGGTCACGAAGATAATAGAGTAATCCGCAAGGAATCTTTACGAGAAAAGAACAAGAGCCGGGCTTCGCGCCCGGCTCTTTGCATGCTTCTCGCGTCCGCCGGATTACCGGGCGCCCTCGGCGCACCCGAATATCTCCTTGTCGTCGATTATAAGCGTCGCGTCGCCGCCCTTGGTCCATAGAACCATGGAGCCTTTTTCAAGCTTCCTCTCGTATTTTGCCCCGGACGCCGAAACAACGCGCTCGAACCTTTCTGGCCCTTCGCCCTTGAACGCAACCATGGCGTAGTCTTCATAGAATTCCGCCCTGATAGCGCGGCCTGCGCACGCATACTCGGCCACGGACAGCGGCCGCTCGGAACACGCGGCCAGGGCGAGCAGGCCGATTAAGACAGTTGCTTTCATTGTTTACCTCCCTTGTTTATCCTCATTATCCTTTGCTTCTCGCGGTCCCATTCGCGGCGCTTGATAGCCTCGCGCTTGTCTATGAGGGTCTTGCCGCGGCCGACGCCCAGCAGGACCTTGGCTATGCCGCGCGCGTTGAAATACAGCCTCAGCGGGACTATGGTGGCGCGCTCCTTGTTGAACTCCGAAAAAAGCCTCCTTATCTCGGGCTTGTTGAGCAAAAGGCGGCGCGGGCGCTTCTCTTCCCGCTTCCTGAACGCATCTGATTTCGAATACTCGCCTATCGAAACGTTGACGAGGACGAAGCCCTTTGAATCGGGCTCGGCATACCCGTCGGAAATATTCGCCCGGCCCGCGCGCAGCGACTTGACCTCGGCGCCGGTAAGCGCCAGCCCGGCCTCGACTGTCTCGCCTATGGCATAGTCGAACTGCGCCCGCCGATTCTTTGCGACGACGCCGGTCGATATCATTCTCGGCCTTTCCTTTTTCATAACCCGTATTATACAGCACGGGCGCAAGGCTGTCGAGAAAATAGTCCCCGCCGGGACGGGCGACGCCGCCTTCGCACGGAAAAACGATAATATCCGCATAGAATCGGTTGATATTTTTTGCGGCCGTCATTATACTCTTTGCATGCTGCATTTGTTTGCGAGGGGACGCATGTTCGGGAAGTTCAAAAAATGGCCGGCCCTGGCCTGGTTCGCTATGCTCGCGGCCTGCGTACAGGACGGCGGCGGCCTGTATTACGCGAGGCCGCGAAACATAGTCCCAGTCCCGACGATGGAATACGAATACGCTCCCCTCCAACAGGAGCCGCCCGCACACCGCGGAATCCAGCCCCAGAGGCAGCGGATGTTCTCGCCCATTCCCGTAGAACGCGGAGCCGTGGAGCGGGAGACAGCGCAAGATGAGGCTTTCACCCCCGTTCCGGAATCCGTGCTGCGGGAAGCAAAAAGCGAACAAGAGCCCGAACCTGAGCATGAGCAGGAACCGGCTCAGGACGATTCCGGCAGGAAGGACAAGCTTAGGATAGCGGTGCTGGCCCCCATGAGCTCTAAATATGCCTCGGTCGGCGCAGAAATAAAGAACGCCGCGTCCATGGCTATGTTCAACGCCAAGATGGACAACGTGATAGTGCAGTTCTATGACACGGAAGGCACGGCAGATGCCGCGCGCGAAGCCATACGCCGCGCGGAGCGCGAGGGCGCGGACGTGGCCATAGGGCCCCTTCTGAAAGAAGAGGTGGAGGGCGTGAAGGACGCCGGGCCGGACATCCCGGTAATCTCGTTCACCACCGACATAGACGCCCTGGGCCGCAACGTGTTCTCGATAGGGCACCTTATAGACAGCCAGGTCAAGCGCGTAGTCCAGTACGCCGCATCGCAGGGGCGCAAGACCATGGCCCTAATCACCCCGGATTCCGTGTCGGGAAAATACGTCCGCAAGCGCGTCCTTTCATGGGCGGACAAATACGACATGGACATAGCCGCCGACGAAACGTTCGAACGCAAGGGCATACCGGACCTGATCCGCAAGATAACCGATTTTGACGAGCGGGCCGAGGAATACAGGAAGTACGTGGAGGCCGTGAACGCCAGGCACGCGTACCTCTCGGAGCTCAAGGCCAACTTTCCGGAGGACTATGAAAAAGCCTTCGACGCGGAACAATATCCGTCCAGCGACGCGGAGCTAGCCGCCCTTGCGGATATCAAGGCCGAGGCCCCGAAGCGCAAGACGTTCGGCACAGCGGGCTTCGACACGGTGTTCGCCTTCGGCGACGACATAAACGACGTCATCATGATAGGGTCCATGATGATGTATTACGAGGTGCCGCAGGAAAAAATCCGGTTCATAGGCACGAACCAGCTAGACAACCCCAAGGTGTTCCCGGAACGCGCCTTCCGGGGCGCATGGTACCCGACCGTCTCGACCAGGTACGGGCGCAAGTTCGACGACGCGTACGTCCGCTATTTCAAGGCCAGGCCCGGAAGGATAGCCTCCCTCGCATTCGACGCGATGGCCGTGGCCGCGAACATATTCAACGCGAATGGAAACATCACGGCGGGCGCCATACTCAACCAGAACGGATGGATCGGCATCAACGGAGTATTCCGCTTCGCAACCAACGGAGAGAACGAGCGCCTGATGGACATAACGGAAATACGCGACCGACGCCCGGTAGTGGCCAGCCCGGCCGCAGGGGCGTTTTGATTATCTGAACGCGAGGAGATTCCCGCCAGAGATTACGTACAGCGTCGCATCCGCCATCACCGGCGCCGCATCCACCTTGCCCGAGAGCTTCTGGCTTCCCGCGTACGCCCCGGTGTACGGGTCGTACTTCAAAAGCTCGCCGTCCGACCTGGCGACCAGCAGCCGGTTGTTGACGAGCAGGGGGCTCATGAGCACAGAATCGCCCCCCGGCACGTCGGCGCTCCAGATCACTCCGCCGGTTTCGGCCTTTACGGCCCTCAATGTCCCGCTTGAACTTACGTCGAACAGGATGCCGTTGGAAAGCGCGGGCGTGGCCCCGCCGTCCGACGGCAGGCTCCAAAGCTCGGCCCCGCTGGCCAAGTCGAGCGCGACCAGCGGGCCGGAATAGCCTTTCACGAACACCTGGCCGCCGGAAATCACCGGGTTCGCGATTATGTCGCCTATGGAGCCCACGTCTCCCACCGCCTGGCGCGACACGCGGGCCGCCCAGTTCGACCGGCCGGCCTTACCCGATACAGAATATACGTCGCCGCCGGAAAAACCCGCGATTATCCCGCCATCGGCGCAAGCCGGCGCCGAGCCCTTGAAAAACCCGAAACTATCCGGCGCGGTCCTGATTGAAAACAGCTTTTCTCCGGATCTTGCGTCAAGGGCGACCAGCTCATCGTCGGCTGTCTTGAAGACCAGCGCGCCGCCGCATACGGCTATGGAGCTCTTCAGCTCCGCGCCGAGGTCAACCTTCCATAGCTCTCTTCCGTCGGATTGGTCGAGCGCGGCCAGGGCCCCGGCGTTCGAAAGCGCGAAAACCCGGCCGGAATCGGCGTTCACCGCCCCGAACGATACTTTGCCTTCGGCCTCGAAGCCGCCATATCGCCACAATATTTCCCCGGTTTTCGCGTCGAGAGCGCTGACATTCAACCGCCCGTCCATCGCGAACACCTTGCCTCCGGATACGGACGGCGGATAGAGTATCATGCTTTCGTCGCCGCTTGCCCCTATGTCCGCCTTGAATATCCTTTCAAACTCCTTCCTTCCGGCGACATGGCCGATCGAGTTGGCGGAGTTTCCGGATTCGCCCAGCCACTCCTTGTTCGCGCCCGGCCGCTCCAGCCGGACAAGACCGTCGGCAGCCGGAACCTGAGAATTCCCGAAAATCGGGACGCGCCCCCCCTTTTGCGGCGGAGTGTCGGCCGCGCATGCAGCGAGAATCAGCAACGGCAGGTATTTCATTTTATTTCCGAGGCAGCTATGTAGTTCCGTATATCGGCGGCTATGGACTTGATCCCCATTGGCGCGCCATCGGCGCCGTCTATATCGTCGAGCATGGCCCTGGCGCGCGCAAACTCGCCCCTTGCCGCATACGCGGCCGCCGCGACCGCGCGGGACGTGGCGTACATGGGATCGGAGCGGCCGATTCCCAGCAGGCGCCTGAAATACCCGGCATACTCGGGATCCCGGTCGAACGAGGGCATGGACAAGAGCTTTACGAGCGCGACATTGCCGTGCGCAGTATTGGACGCGGTTTCGTACGCGGCCTTCAGGGCCTCTATCGCCCTGGCCGCGTCCTTTCCGTCCATGCGGGCGGAATAAAGGTTCTCGTAGGCTATGTCGCGGTACCCGTATTTCGCGGCTGCGGCGAAATCGGCAAGCTCGCTTATCTTCACGCGGCCGTCGCCTATTATGGCTTCGAATTTAGCTGCCTGCCCCATCGCGGCCCCGCGCTTGCGAGCCGTGCTTATGTTATAGCCGGCGGCGCAGGCCAGGAGCGCGACCGCGGCCAGGGCTATCCAGTATTTCCACCGGTTCCACAGGTTGCGCACGCGGTCGGCGCGCACGGCCTCGCCAACCTCACGCATGAACGCGTTCTGCTGGGATTCCTCGTACTGTTCGCGCAAAGACTTCATATCCCCAAGACCTCCTTTTGCAGCTTGTCGAGCTCGGCCGCGCCCTTTTTGGCAAGCGAGAGCATTTCGGCGAATTCGGAATCGTCGAACGCACCCCTTTCCGCGGTGGCCTGTATCTCTATCAGCCCGCCGGAGCCGTTTATTACGAAATTGGCGTCGGTTTCGGCCCTAGAATCCTCGGCATAGTCCAGGTCCAGCACGACGCTCCCGTTCACCTTTCCGGCCGATACGGCGGAAACGGAGCCTACCAGCGGATCAGGCCGCGTCCTGACGGCCTTCGCCCTTAGCGCGAGGCAGAGCGCTACGAACCCGCCGGTTACGGACGCCGTCCTTGTACCCCCGTCGGCCTGCAGCACGTCGCAGTCTATTATGACCTGGCGCTCGCCCAGGGCCTTCATGTCCACGCAAGAGCGCAACGCCCGGCCGACCAGCCGGCTTATCTCGAATACCCTTCCGTTCGGATGCATCTTTGCCCTGTCGCGGTCGGTCCTTACGTCGGTCGCGCGGGGCAGCATGCCGTATTCCGCGGTCACCCACCCGGTGCCGGAGCCCCGGAGGAACGGCGGAACCTTGTTCTCAACCGTCGCCGTGCACAAAACCTTGGTGTCGCCGAACGACACCAGGCACGAACCCTCGGCCCACTTGCTTACTCCGGCCAGCAACTCGACCCGGCGGAGCGCGTTTTTTGCCCTGTCAAAACTTCTTGCCATTTGAAACGCCTTTTCCTATAATCCTACAAAAGGTTGCGGGAAAAGGCAAGATGTTAATTGACGCCATCAAAAAGCTCGAAGACGCGGCGAGCGAGCTCATGTACAGCTCGGAACTCATGATTTCAAGGCACCGGGCGATGGCCGTCGCGTCCGGCGACGCCGCGGAGGCGCAAAGGAAGCTCGGCATTCTCGAATCCGACATGGCCCGTGAACGGGAAAGGCGCGAAAAGGCCGCAAGGGAAATAGATTCCCTCATATCCGAAATAGAAAGGGCGGAAGATGGCGACGCTTGATTTCACCATAAACGCCAAGCCCTATTCGGTGGACGTCCCCATAGGACAGGAAGCCCCGATACGCGCCTTGGTGTCGCAAATAGACGCGAAGGCCCGGGAATTCGCCGCCGCGTTCGGCGACGTGGACAGCGAAACCCTGCTCCTGATGGTGGCGATATACTCGATGATGGACCTCAACCGCATGAAGGCGCGGCTGCCCGAGCTAGAAAAAACCGCGGCGGACAACGCGGCGGCGGAGGCGGCCATAGCCTCCATCGCGCGCAAGCTGGCCAACACGAACGCAAAGATGAACGAACTGATGGAAGGCAAGACATGAAGAAGAACGCAAAGAACGAACAGGCAGAACACAAGCCCGGGGGCCGCAGCCGCGGACACGGCGTGCTGGTGCTCCTTGGCATAGCCCTCCTGGTGTTCGCAGGATGGGGCGCCTCGCTCGTGATAATAGAGATGAAGGAACAGCGCGACGCGACCATCGAACTGCGCGCCGATCTGTTCAAGTCGAAGCAGGCGAACGACGACGCCCTGAACCAGGCCATAGAAAAAGCCCTGAAGGACGTGCGCGCGGAAATAAAGGAGGATATGGCCGGACTTTCCGCCCGGGTGGACGAATCAATCGCCGGGCTGAAGCGCGGCGTGGTGTCGCGCGGCGAAATGGACGACGCCCTTTCCCGCGTGAAGTCGCTCGAAGACTTCAACCGCTCGGCCCGCGGCGCGAACCTGGTGGCCCTCAGCGCGACCCTGATACTCAAGGAACGCGCGATGTCCGGCGCGCCTTTCGCGGACCTGGCTGCCTCTGTCGCGAACCCAGAGATAGCGAAGTTCGCCGAAACCGGGGTCAAGTCGCCTTTGGCCCTCGCCCGCGAGTTCGACGCCCTAGCCCCTGAAATATCGGTAGCCGCGGCCGGCGGCCCGTCGAACGGATTCTTCCGCTGGCTCAAGTCCATAATACACGTGCGGCGGATCGATGCCGCCGGGGACGAAACCTCGGCCGATGGAATCATCGCGAAAACGGCCGGGTTCCTGGCCTCGCTCGATCTGGCCGCCGCCTATGCCGAGTTCGCGAAAATTAAGGATGTTTCCGCCATGGCATACGCCGCGGGCGAAAAATGGCACGGCGAGCTTGGCGACGCCGCGACGCTAGGCGCCGAGATAGACAAGATGGTGGGCGCTTCGCTGAAGATCGTCAAATCATTCGAAAAAAGCGGGGCCGAAAAATGAAATTCTTCGCAGCCCTCGCAATCCTGACCGCCGCGCTGGCAACCCTGGCCCAAGATCTGGGCGCGGTGAGGGTCGTGTGGCGCGGCTTCGAGATCCGCACCAACGCCCTAGTTGCGGCGGCGATATCCTGGGCCCTCGTGGAGGCGATCATACTGTCCCTGAAGCTCGGGCGCAAGGCCTTCAAAAGGCGCCGCAAGCGCGGCGAGGAAGCCCAGGAAAATGCATGAAGAACTCGACGCGGTGCGCAGGAGGTGCGATTGCTGCGCCAAATGCCCCCTGTCGCGCGGCAGGACGCAGGCCGTGTTTTCGGATGGAATGCCCAACAACAAGCTTATGCTCATAGGCGAGGCCCCGGGATTCTATGAAGACCAGCAAGGCAAGCCGTTCGTAGGGAAATCGGGGCAGCTGCTCGACAAGATATTCGAATCGGCCGGGCTTATGCGTCGCTCGCACGTCTATATATGCAACACCGTGAAGTGCAGGCCGCCGGAAAACCGCGACCCGTCGCCGGAGGAAACGTCCGCGTGCCGCGAATACCTAGACGCGCAGATAGAAATACTGAAGCCCCGAATAATAATCCTGTGCGGGAAGGTCGCGGCGAACGCCATGCTGCCGGACAACATCCTCGGCATCACGCGCGTACGGGGCAGATGGTTCGACGGGCCGTACGGCGCCAGGATGATGCCGATATTCCACCCGGCATACCTGCTTCGCAACGAATCGCGCGAGGAGGGCTCTCCGAAATGGCTTATGTGGCAGGACATACAGGCAATCAAGAAAGCCTACGACGAGCTTGGCTGAGCCCGGCCCCCTTAAAAATCCCCGTAGGAGCGGCAGGGCGCGAATTTCGCATGCAGGCCGTGACGGTTCTTGTACTCGTCGACCAGACCGTCGATCTTCATGGCCTTGTCCGGGTCGTAATCCCCGGTTCGCTTGCAGTAATGGCAGCCTATGTTCGAGTTTATGGCATGCCCCACGCATAAATTATCGCCTTCGCTAAGGTGATGGGGACAATATTCAGGGCAGTCCTCTATTTCGCCATACTCCCTGTTCCACGACCTGTACGCAAGGCGTCCTATGAAGTCCGCCCGCGCCCCATGGTCGAACTCCTCCGGCAAATCCCCGGCCTTTACGCGCGAAATAAAGATCCAAGACAGAATCCTTACGTGAACCGGCGTCTTCGGCAGTATCCTTATGTCATGCGTGCCCGGCCGCTGTCCCGCAAGCCCGGCCGTCGTGTCGCGCGTGGCCATAAGACTCCTGGCGAGATCGCTCCCGTCCTGTTCGACTGCCTTGCGCATTTCCGATACGCTTATGTCCCTTACGGGCTGGGTCCTACCTTTTGTCATGTTTCGCCTCCATTACCCAATGCGCATTCTATAAGGATGCAGCCCGGATTTCAAGGACAAATTCCGGACGGCTATACGGCCCGGACGTTAAGGAAGCGCGGAAAATCAATGGCGGAAGGGGGGGGATTCGAACCCCCGGTAGGTTGCCCTACGCACGCTTTCCAAGCGTGTGCATTCGACCGCTCTGCCACCCTTCCGGCCGCCGCTATGTTAGATTGGTACAAGACGAAAGTCAATCAAAAGAACCGGTGCCTCCCAAGCGCCAGTCACTTGATTTTGGACATCCGTTTGCTCAAGATCTCCCGCTTCGCAGGATCTTTTTCATCCACCCTCTTTTCATATAATCTTATGTATTCTTTCCACTGCTTTACCAGGATTTTCTGTTTCGCAGGGTCTTTCTCGTTTGCCGCTTTTTTGAACAGGCGGGCGCTTTTATCCATATGCTCGATTGCTTCGGACGTCGCCTTCTGTATGTTCTCCTTGCATTCCCGCGCCGCGTCATCCATCCCGTCCTGTATGCCATCGGCCCATTTGCGCATGCCGTCTTTGGCTTCTTCCTTCAGGATATAGAAATATTCGAGTTTTGCTTTGGGAGGCCCGGCTTGGGGAAGTATTTCAAGCTGTTTTTTCGTCATCTCGGCCAATACCTCGGCCAGCTTCATATACATGCCCCTGTCGATCGGGAGGTTTATTTCTCGGCTTACAGCCTCTAGCGAGTTCATTGGCGCGTCCATTTTTTCGGGCGCGGGCGTATTGCTTTTCTGCTTCATGGCCGTTCTACCTTATTATAGTGTCCATCGTATCGGCGCCCATGCTCGCCTAAAAACGATATTCTGTCAAGCAATTTATTGTCCGGCGCACCCGGAGCCGTTTTAGAAAAACCGCCTTTTCCTCGCGCCTTCGGCCTCGAACTCGCGCAATAGCTCCTCCTGTCGCTTGGTCAGCTTCTTCGGAGTCTCCACGAATATCTCTATGAACATGTCGCCGCGGGAAGCCGAGCCGACCGACGGCATGCCGCGGCCGGCGACGCGCAGCATGCCGCCGCTTTGGACGCCCGCGGGAATCTTGACCTCTATCTTCGCGCCGTCTATGCCCTCGATTTCCAGCGATCCGCCCAGGGCCGCGGCCGGAAACGAAATGGGCGGCACATGCGCGTACAAGTTCTTCCCCTCGCGCCGGAAGGCCCCGTCCTCTGCCACGTCGACATAGACGTATAGGTCGCCGGACTTCGCGCCCGCAAGGCCGGCCTCGCCCTCGCCGGCTATCCTCAGCCTCGCCCCGGAATCCACGCCGGCAGGAATCTTGACGGAAAGCTTCGCGTCCTCCATGACCGTCCCGGAACCGCGGCATTCGGGACAGGGATTCGAGAACACGTAGCCCAATCCATGGCAGTCGGGGCACTCGGCCTGGGAAACGAAAAAGCCCTGGCGCACGCCGATTACGCCCGAACCCTTGCACCGCGCGCACGCGGACCTGCCCGCACCGCCGGCGCCGCCGCACGCCACGCACCGCCCGCGCCGCCGGAACGACACGGATTTCACGACGCCGGAAAACGCCTCGCGCAACGATATCCTTATGTCATAGCGCAGGTCGGAGCCGCGGCTTTGCGATCCGCCGGCACCGCCCTTCCCGCCGCCGAAAAAGTCCGAAAATATGTCCGAAAACATGTCGCCGAAGTCGAACCCGCCCGCGCCGAATCCCCCGGCGCCGAAACCTTGGCCCCCGCCCGCCCTCGAACCCTCGAACCCGGCGTGGCCGAACCTGTCGTACGCGGCGCGCTTTTGCGGATCCTTCAGGACTTCATAAGCCTCGCCCGCCTCCTTGAACCTCTCCTCCGCCGCCTTGTCGCCGGGATTCTTGTCCGGATGGTATTTCATCGCGGCCTTGCGGTACGCGGCCTTCAGCTCGGCATCGGACGCGCTCTTTCCGAGGCCGAGGACTTCGTAGTAATCCCTTTTCATGCTGGAGTGCTATATAATCGCGCGCGCGCGAATTTTCAAGATATTACTGCAAAACTTTCCGGATCCGCGAACAGGGCCCTCAAAAGCGCGTTGTTCTGGTTGTGGCCGCCCTTGAGGCTTACGTACCGCCCAATGATCCTGTATCCGCTGGTCGCCATGTCGCCTATGGCGTCCGCTATCTTGTGCCGCACGAACTCGTCCGGAAAGCGAAGCCCGCCGGGATTGAGCACGCGGCCGCCGTCTATGCCTATGCCGACGTCTAGGCTGGCCCCGAGGGCGAAACCGCGCCTTCGCAGCTCGTCCACGTCGCTTTGCCGCGCGAACGACCGGGCCGGCGCTATGTCGCGCATGAACGCCCCGGCGTCCATCTCGAATACGAGCCTCTCATGCCCTATGGGCTCGGGATAGTCTATCGTAACGTCGAGCGAGAAACCCTCCGCCGGCCCTAACGACACGGCCGCAAAAGCGTCGGAATACTCCACGCGCCTCAATATCTTCAGGTATTTCCTCGGCTCTTGCTGCTCCGCTATCCCCGCCCCGGCTATCTTCTGCGCCGCGGGCAGGGCGGAGCCGTCGAACGCCGGGCATTCCGGATCGTCCGAAACCATGTCCGCGTTGTCTATGCCCAGGGCCGAGAGCGAGGCCATTA
Organism: Rickettsiales bacterium; assembly: GCA_031288035.1. Classification (GTDB taxonomy): domain Bacteria; phylum Pseudomonadota; class Alphaproteobacteria; order Rs-D84; family CACZYB01; genus JAITSG01. The sequence continues at coordinate 16,222 of JAITSG010000089.1, forward strand.
TGTGCTCGACCGTCTTCAGGCTTCCGAACACCTCCGTAAATCCCGCGTTGCCGGAGGCGGATTCCGGGGTTATCCTCTGCCCCTTGAACATTATCCCGGAATTCGCGGGCGCGGGGCGTATCTCGACCGAGCATGTCCTTCCCGTGTGCGTGCCGATGCCGGACAAAATTATTGCGGAAGCGAGCGTCCTTTGGTTCATCTTATCGTATCCTTTATTCCGAAGCGATCGTGTATCCAGAACCACTGCGCCGGATTTTCCCTTATCCACCCCTCTATTATGTCGCCCAGCATCTGCATGGTCCCGACCTCGTCCACCTTGCGGTTCGCGCCGAATATAGGCGCGACCGGGCGATGGAATATTATGCGGTGCCTCGGCCCCCCTATGCGCACCAGCTGCACCGGAAGTATAGGGCAGTTGAAATGGCCGGCAAGCCGGGCGGCGCCCGCCGGACTCCTCACCGGATAGCCGAAAAACCTGGTCGGCGCGCCCCCGACCCTCTGATCCGGCGAAACCAGAACGGCAGTGCCGGACGAAAGGGCCCGCATGGCCTTCCTGGTCCCGTCGCGGTCGTTCGGAATGAACGCCAGATCGCCCAGACCGCGGCCGAACGACTTGGTCACCAGGCCGTCGGTCAGCGCATTGTGCGGATATTTGTATATTATAGAGCACCCGACCCTGTGCATCGCGAAGGGCACCGCTATCATGCCGGCGCTTCCGGTGTGCGCGTTCATGACTATGAACGGCCGGCCCCGGAGGCGATCGAGTATCCCGTCGTTCACGAGCTCGAGATATTTGCCAGGATTTGCCATGACCGTGTCGTAATGCGCGGATTCCGCGCAATAGCGGCCGAGCATGTCCCACATGTCGTAGCATATGTCTATCTTCTCGTCGTCCGACTTGTCCTTGAACGCTATGTCCATGTTGGCCTTGGCCAGACGGTTGTATCCCACCTGCGCGACCCCTATCGCGCGCCCGAGAAACCCGCCGAGGCCGGACGCCCATTCGATAGGCATGAGCTTGAACACGAAGTATATGGCGTGCAGCGCAAGACTTTCCGCCGGATAGAGCACAAACTTGCGCACGAACCCTATTTTGCGCACGAGCGTCGAACGATCCGCCGCGGCCCAGGCAACCAGCAGGACGAACAGGGTCTTGGCGAACACGACCAGCGTCCCCAGGTCGAAATAGAACCTCTCCACCGGCACGAATAGGCACGCGCCAAGGAATAAGGCGTCCAAGATTGAGAACAGATATATGCTCCTCCTCTTTGCCGCCTGGCGGCAATAGGCGATGTAAGCCGGGAAAGACGTGAAGGCCAAAAACAGGAGAATCGCGCCGGGAGTCGCCTCCATAGGCAGCGTGGGGAGCAGGTCGAAGCTTAAGAAACTCCAGGCTTTTTCCAAAAACATAACCCTTTATTTTTAACACGGACGATGGTACAATTCAAGGAAAATTAGAAAACAACGGAGCAAATAGAATGGACAAGGAAATCAGCATAGCCCTAATCGGCGCCGCGGCGGAGGCGGCCAAGCCCGCGATACGGAAGGCCAAGGACATAGAGCCGGCCCTGCAGGCCGCATACTTCGCCCTTCGCGCTCTGGTCCTTGAAAATTCCGCCGGCCCCGCGCCCGATATCGCGGATTCAGTGCACGACGACTATATAATCTGCCTGGAAGACGGAAAGAAGCTCAAGATGCTAAAACGCTATATCAAAACCAGATACGGCATGAATGAAAAGGAATACCGCCTGAAATGGAGGCTGCCGCCCGATTATCCCATGGTCGCGCCGAACTATGCAAAAAAGCGCTCCATGCTTGCGAAAAAACACGGGCTGGGCAAACCGAAGGCGGCCTAAGGCCTCTTCTCCCTTATAATCCTTTCAGCCTTTTCCAGAGCCTCGGGCGCAGTTTCGGCGGCGGACAGAATCTCGCTCGTGATGCGGAAAGCCTCGGCCGCTATCTCGTCCCCGGGCTGGCCCGGCATGGCGTCCCCCAGAGCCTTCAGCACTATCTTGAATATCTTCTGGCGGTCGATGCCCCGCATCTTTCCGAACGGGGCGGCGGCCTGGGCTTCCTCCACGCGCAGCGCACCCTTCCTCATGTCGCCCACGCCGGAGATTATCCAGTTCGGATCGAAGCCGTCCTGCTCCAGTATGTGGATGGTTTCCGCCTTAGGCGAGCTGATCCCCAGCTCGTAATTCTGCCACGTGGCCTCGCCCAGGCCCAGATATGCGCTCATTTCCTTCTGGCTTTTGCCAAGGACTTTGCGAAGCCTTCGCAAACGCTCTCCCATAGCCTGTCGAATTGAACTTTGTCCGCCCACTAGCGCCGCCTTTCCCTTAAATATAAAAAATTATGTAAAAACGCTGGACAATACATAAAAATATATGTATAATAATATTGTCCTAGCATTTTACATAAGTATATACCGCAAGTTGCAGGAAAGTCAATGGGAGGATTTCATGAGAAAGTATAAAGAAATTTTGCCAGTCTATGCGGATTTTGGCCGGCGCATAAGGGAAAGCCGAATCTCGTCGGGGCTGAAATGTTCCGCCCTGTCCAAAAAAGCCGGCGTCCCGGAAGAGGAAATATCTGCCATAGAGGATGGAAGACGACGCCCGGCCGGCAAGACCATAGACCGGCTGGCCGACGCGCTGGGCGTATCCAGAATGTGGCTCTTGACGGGAATCAGCCCGGAAATTGTTAACGAACAGATCAAACGCGAGGAATTAAGCGCCTCTATCATGAACTCGTTCATCGCCGGCAAGATACGATTCATAGACAAGAATAGGACCGTGGAACAAGTCCTTGAAGTCGAATCGCCGGCAAAGGCGTAACGGAAGGGAAAACCGGTTCGACACGACGGCTATCCCGGGAAGCTCGCACGCCAGCTTTCCCGCAATTTCGGCCGAGACATGCCTCGAAAGATACATGTACGCGACGTCGGGCGCGAGCTTTTTCAAGTCCACGTTGAAAAAATCCGCGAAATAGAAACGGACGTTCGGGCGCCGCGCGAACAGCGCCCGGATCCTCGACAGCACGAACGAATACGGGCTGTGCTCCACCCCTATTACCCGCGCCTTCGGAAAAAGCCCCGCTATCGCGAGCGCGGCCTTGCCGGAGCCAGAACCTATGTCGAGGAGCGTGAACCTCCCCTTCGGAAACATGCCGCGCAATATCCCGGCCAGTATGCCGACAGACCGGGCGTTCGACGGAACCGGCGGCACGCTGCCCTTAACTATGGAAATCAGGCTCATAGTCCCGTAATGGAATATGAATGCCGCCAGCAGGATTAACGCCAAGGTTTGCAGAAGGTCCGAGAGCATACAGACATTATACCACGAACGCCCAGGATGGTCAATCCTTAGGAAAAATTTCGCTTTATTTTCCCGCGGATTAGGCTATAGTTCCTCTTGTATCCGAAAGGGCGCCGAGCCGCAAGCTCGTAATAAGATAGGACGGGATATCCGGACAGAGGCGCCTCTGGTGCACGTCCGAAAGCCTGGGGCCGTTCCTTATTATGGTTTTGCAGCCCGCCTTTTCGCAGAACAAGGAGGGAGTATGGATAAATTCCGATCGTTATTATTCGCGGCTTGCCGCCCATTCCCGGGCTTTTGCCCGAGCGAAGCGGCGCGAAGCCGGACTGCCAGGAGGCGCGGGTCGTGGAATATTTTCCTCCCTCTCCTGCTTGCCGGAGGGCTCCCCACGGCGGCGCTTGGGGCCGGCTCGGTGCAGTGCGCAGCCTGCCAGCCGGGAACGTTTACGAACGTCGGCACGGAGGCCAGCTGCACCAAGTGCCCGGTCGGCTACTATTGCCCGGGCGCCAGCAACAAGATACCCTGCCCCGGCGGACTCACGGCTCCGCCCGGAGCCGCGTCAAGGAGAGAGTGCAGAGGCTATATCCCGGCAGAGGGATACACGGCGAATAAAAACCAGTGCGTCGTGAATTCTCCGGCCGGAAACACGGCCTGCTATTCCGGAACCCTAACCACCGTCAACGGCAATACATATACGTACGCGGTATCCAGCAACAGCCTGGGCATCATAGATTCCACATGGGCGTGCTCGTCCGACCAGGCGAGCGGCCAGCCTATGACGAAAGCCAACATGGCCCAGCTTACCATGGGCACGTACTGCTGGTGCGGATATAAGAAGGCTTCCGGCTGGTCCTCGTCCTGGGCTTTCGCTATAGAATTAAACTCGGCCCCGAACTGCGCTTACAACTGCCCTTGGTACTGCGCGTATTATGCGAGTATGGGCACCGTCGGCTCGGCCGTGTCGTGGTGATCGCGGCAGGCCTGTCCCGGCCGGCAATTAATCCTTGACTTTTATGGACGAACACGGTACCTTTGTCGAAAAGGAACCATTATGCCGACTAAGACGCACGATTTCGAAGATTTGGAGGCGGTCAAGCTGTCCACCGCCGGAATATACAGATCCATCATACGGATGTTCGTATTCGTAAGCCTGGCTTTCATGCTGGCCGCCGTGTCGGCCGACCAGCTTAAGCCCATATTCGAAACAAGCCGCCTCCTCAACGGCCTTATCATAGCCATATTCGCCCTCGGCGTCGCAATGCACTTCAAGAACGCAATATCGCTTGTCAAAAGCGTCGAATGGATGAACCTATTCTTCGCCGGACGCGCGGAAAAAGCTCCGCCGGGCGCGATAGCGCCGCTGGCCTTCCTCCTTAAAAACCACCGGCGCAACCGCCGCTTGTACATAGAGGCCGGAGTCATGCGCACGCTCCTTGAAACCGTGCGCGCGCGGCTGGACGACACGAAGGCCATGCCCGGATACCTGTCCAACGTCTTGGTGTTCGTGGGGCTCCTGGGCACGTTCTGGGGCCTCCTTTTGACAATCGGGTCGTTCGGAGACATAATGAAGAACCTCGCGGTGGACGGCGGCAGCGCCAGGACCATATTCGAAACCTTGAAAACCAACATAGCCAAGCCCCTGTCCGGCATGGGAACCGCGTTCTCCACATCCCTATTCGGCCTTGGCGCGACCCTGATACTGGGCTTCCTGCACATGCAGGCCGGACTTGCGCGGCACCACTTCTTCCACGAGCTCGAGGAGAACATGATGCGCTACACCCGCATAGTGGCCATAGACGAAAGCTCCAGCGGAACCGGCAGCATAGTCACCTACCTCCAGGCCATGCTGGAACAGACGGCGGACAACCTAAACATGCTCCAGCGCACGGTGGCAAAATCCATAGACACCAACTCGGACGTCGCGGAAAAAATGCAGAACGCCGCGCGGAGCGTTAGCATGCTCGCCTCGGAAATGCACACGAAGCTCAAGGCTATGGAACGCATAAGCTCGGCCCCGGAAAAGCTGTACCCCATACTTTCCGACCTGGTGAAAATATCGAAGTCCGGCTTCGGCATGGACGACCGCACGCGCGAGCACATACGAAACCTCGACTTCGGCATAGCGGAGATGAGCGAGAAAATATCGGGCGACATCCGGCTCTTGGCCAAAACGATAGCAGCGAAATAAAATGCGCGAAGAAACAGACATCCAGAACCTGTGGCCGTCGTTCGTAGACCTGATGAGCAACATGTTCATACTTATGCTCTTCCTCGTCATAGCGTTCGTGCTGACCAACTTCATATCCGTCGCCGCGTTCCCAACCGGATCCGCCTCCGTCGACCGGCGCATAGCCGAGCTGGAGCACGAGGCGGAGGAAAAAAGTCGCCTGAACCAGGCCCTGATATCGCACCTGAAATCCGTCAAAAAGGACGCCGGGCGCATAATAGAGGCGGAAAAGAACGAAGTCAAGCTCTCCGCGTCGAACGCCCGCGTCGCCGAGCTGAACGCCATAGTGTTCGAAATGCAGGACGACATAATCCGCAAGGACAACCAGATACGCGAGCATAGGCGCGCCGCGGAGGGCATGTCGGAACAGATAGACCGCCTGACAAACGAGATGCGCAAGCTCAACGGCGTGTTCGAAACCACGGACAAGTACATAAAGTGGCAGAAGGTCCAGATAGTCGAGCTTGGCCGCAAGCTCAACCGCGCCCTGGCCAACAAGACGGCGGAGCTCGTGAAAGTGCGCTCGGAATTCTTCGAAAGCCTCGTGGGCGCGGTCGAATCCAACCCGAACTTCGCGATAACCGGCGACAGGTTCATGATGCCGTCCGAAGTGTTCTTCGAAAGCGCTTCCGCGAACGTGGGCGAGAAAGGCGAGACGGAGCTCAGGAAAATAGCCTCGGCCATACTGGACGCCATGAAAAGCTTCCCCTCGGAAACCGGGTGGATAGTGCGCGTGGACGGGCATACGGACGACACGCCCCTTCCAAAGGGCGCGCCGTTCGAATCGAACTGGGAACTGTCCCAGGCCCGGGCCCTGGCAGTCGTGAAATTCCTCATAGCACAGGGGGTGCCGCCGGAACGGCTCGCCGCCACGGGGTTCGGCGAATTCCACCCGATAGACCGAAAGTCGCGCGCGAAAAACCGTCGCATAGAATTCAAGCTTACCGAAAGATAGATTTTTCTTTCGTCGACTAAAATAATTTTTTTGGATAATAAAATATCCGTATAATCAATCTGTTATTACCCCCCCCCGTGCGATTTTTTTATTGTAACCTGGCGGAAATCGTGGTATACTTTCCTAAAGTTTTTCATTAAGAAAACTGGAGGAGAGGGAATGAGGAAATTATCTATACTGGCGCTTGCAGTACTGGCCCCGCTCGGCGTTTTCGCGCAGGGCAGAGGGGAGAGGCTGAAGGCGCTTCAAAAGGCATGCGAGGAATTTAACAGCACGGCGGCGCAGGAATTTAGAATCCCGGATTGTACGGGCTTGAGCCTTTCCGCGCTGCAGTCCGCCATGGACAAGGCAAATGAAGCATTCCAAGAATACCAAAGACAGCAGGATGAAGACGAAGCCGTACGGGAGCGTCAACGTGAGGATGGGGCGAACCTTAAGGCTATTTCAAACCTGCGCGACATGGCGGCGCTATACGACCTGTTCGACGCTATTTACGCCATTCCGAGATATGCGGAAAACCCGAAGATGCAAGAGGCCAGCGCCCTGCTTGACGGAGAGGTTCCCCTGGACGAAGCCCGAATCGCGATATACGACGCGATATTGAGCTTGAGCGGCGGCTCGCTCAAATGCGGAGGTTATTTCGAAAACTATCCGTTCAACACAAAGACAGTAAAAGGTTCCGACGGATCTGTACAGGCGCTTGATATAGTCACAATGAAAGTGAAATTGGAAGATGATGCGGATAAATGCCCCATCCTTCTTATCGAATACAACGAGAGCTCCAATACGGGATATACCGTAATAGCGAGGAAGGATGGATCATCGCAAGAATGGAGGCACGAGAGGATACCCATGTCGAGTTTTCCCAATTGCCGGTATTTCAGCGGGGATAGCTATGCGGCATACCTATTCGACCGGTATCTTGCGAGGCAGAGGAACTTTCCGCCACGCTTCACGGCAGCATGCCTCGACAAACTGAAAAACGGCGAGAGTTTCTAACATATGGAGATTTCAAAATGAGAAAAGTTTCGATAATAGCACTAGCCTTGATAACCGGTTTCTCCGTAGCGGAGCGCGAATCGGCGGCGGCACCGAACAACAGGGCGAGAAGCTCCAGATCCGCGAAGAGAAAACGTTCCGCCAGTGTGCCGGAGAGATCCGTAACTCCGGCCGCCGTCGGGCCGGCCCCGGAGGCAGCGCCGACGCCCGAACCCATAGCTACGGAATACAGGGCGGCCGAATTGCCAGCCGTGCCGGAGCCGGCCGCTCCTGAGCAGGTGCCTGCGGCTCCGGTTCTCTCTCTCGAAGCCGCGACCTCCGAAACCGTCCTGACGGAAGAAACCGCGGCCGCGGCCAAGTCCGCGGCGACAATCGCCGAAATAAAGGCCCGCTGGAACACGTCCTATGAAAAGGCGAAGGACGAATGTTCCGGCATAGCCAAGAAAATCGACGGCGTCAAGATACTGGCCGGCGTTTCCACGGGCGCATCGGCGCTGGGCACGCTGTCCGCCGGAGCCGCCACCGTCACCGGCATAATGAAGACGTTCAACGACAAGAAAATAAAGGAACTGGACGACAAAGTGGCGAGATTGGCCAACCTGTCGGCTCCAGGCAACGAACAGGCGCTACGAGACGCACTGGATAACAACGAAATCGCGAATATACTTGACGACATGGAAAAGGCGAGGGTCGAACGCGAGGAAGCCGTTAAGAAGTCCAGAACCCTCGGCACCATACGCACGGCAGGTTCGTTCGTGGCCGGCGGGACTTCGGCCGTGTCCGCCGTGACATCGTTTATAGGCGTGGACCAGCTGGACAAGATCGCAAAAGACATGGATTCCTGCTCCGCCGCCGTGCGCGAGATAGGATTCATACGCAGCGAGCTGGCCGCCGAATCGCCCAACGACCCTGATCTAACCATGATGGACGAGGTTGTCGGCGCCTGCTCCGGCCTTAATTCGAAAAATATAATCGACATAAAGAACAAGCTTACCGCGACCGGAATCGTGTCCGCGGTCGGAACCGCGACCGGCATAGCCGGCGGCATAACCTCTGCCATAGCCGGAAGCAAGGAAAAACAGGGCGCATCGGCGATGAAGAGCGAGAAAGAGGGCGGTACCAAGGGCTTGAACCTCGCGTCGAACATACTGGCCGGCGTGACCACCGCGACATCGCTCGGCTCCACCGTGATAAGCGGTATAACGCTCGCTGATCTGAACAAGAACGACGACAGAGCCAAAGACTGCGCCGGAAAGTTCTAGGAGGCTCTGGAGGACTAGGACAGCAGGGATCCGGCCTAAGACTGCGCCGGAAAGTTCTAGGAGGCTCTGGAGGACTAGGACAGCAGGGATCCGGCCTACTTTTCCTCCGTCGGCCTGGGCGCGCCTATCGCCTCGGAAATATTACGGGCCTCCATCTCCGGTTGCCACAGCCCCAGGAACGCGAGAGCCGATGCGGCCAGGAATATCGCAATCCTCCTTCGCACCGCCGCGGTGTGCCT
>JAITSG010000028.1 GCA_031288035.1 Rickettsiales bacterium
TTCTTGAGGACAGCCTCCGTGTCCGCGACTTCTTTTTTGATGTCTGCGAGGGCTTTTTCAACTCTTTCGAGCTCTAATTTTTCCTGGGCTGCCTGCCGCTCTAATGCAAGCTGCTGATCCCTCCTCCCTCTCCCCTTGGGGAAAGAGGGAGGAGGGCCGCCATATCCATCTCCGTCAGAACCTGCCCAACACCGCGAGGGTTTCCGGGCTCGAGAACATGCGGCGGGCGGCCGCGAGCACGTCGCCGGCACCCAGGCCGCCCATCATGGCAAGCGACTCCTCCGTCGGTACCAGGCGGCCGTAGTTGAAATAGCTAGACCCGAGCGCGCGGGCCCGGGCGGCCATGTTCTCCATGCCCATCAGCAAAGACGCGCGGTACTGTTCCTTCGCGCGGGCGAGCTCCGCCTGCGACACAGGCCCGTCCTGAATCCTGGCTATCTCGGCCTTCGCGAGGCGGAGGGTCTCGCCCAGCTTGGCCTTTTCGGTGGAGGCGGATATGTACGCGACGCCCGTATCGGCGTAATTCTCCATGCCCGCGGAAATGGAATAGACCAGGTTCTTGTTCTCCCTTATCTCCTGAAACAGCCTCGAGGACATGCCGCCCCCGAGTATGCTCGCCAGCAGGACCTCGGCGAAGACGTCGCGCCGCGCAGGGATCGGCGAGGCCCGATAGCCCAGGACGAAATACGCCTGGTCGAGATCCTTATGCTCCACGTTCTCCCCTCCCGTATATGCCGAACCGCGGAGGGAGGGGGCAGACGCCATTTTAACGTCCGAAAAATGCTTCGCGGCCAAATCGAAAACGCGCCCCGGCTCCACGTTCCCCGACACGACCAGGGCCATGCGGCCGGCCGTATAGTTCCTCGCCACATAGCCGACCAGGTCTTCCCGCGTTATGGAGCGGATAGATTCCGGCGCGCCGATTATCGGGCGGCCGAGGGGCTGGCCCTTGAACGCCGCGGCGGAAAAATTGTCGAACACAAGGTCGTCCGGGTCGTCCAGGCCCATATAGTATTCCTGGAGTATCACCTCGCGCTCCTTGTCGATCTCGGCCTGGTCGTAAATGGAGTTTCGGATTATGTCGGCAAGAAGCGAGATGCCGGTCTCGGCATGCTCCCTGAGAGTCTTGGCATAATAGAACGTGCGGTTCTTGCCCGTGAAGGCGTTGAGCTCGCCCCCGATGCTTTCTATGGCCTCGGCTATGTCGCGGTACGAACGCGACGAAGTGCCCTTGAACGCCATGTGCTCCAGAAAATGCGAAATGCCGCCCCGGCCCTCGGGCTCGTCTGTCGAACCCACGTCGACCATCAGGCCGCAAAATGCGGAATCGACCGACAAAACCGGATCGACTATGACGGCCAGCCCGTTTTGCAACCTCTCAAGGATAGCCCCGTCCAATTATATGTCCAGAGCCGTCCTGTAGGTTTCGGTCATAAGATCCAGCTCGCTACGGTCGGCCTCGTCCATCTTTTTCAGCCGCAGTATTGAGCGCATGATCTTCGGATCGTAGCCGGCCTCCTTGGCCTCGGCATAAATCTCGCTTATGTCGCGGCGGATGTTGGACATCTCCTCGTCCAGCCTCTCGATCCTCTCTATGAAGCTGGTCAGCTGCGCCGCATCCACGCCTTCGGTCTTTGCCATATTGTCACCTCTTCGCTGCATTTAACCCGCATACTATATACCGGCGCCTTTTTTTTATCAAGTTTTTATTGCATTACGCCCCGCAAACGGTCATAATACAGCTTTCTTACGGAAGCAACCAAAAAGGAAGACCAAATGGACAACCATAATTTACGCAAGACCAAGATAGTAGCCACGATAGGTCCGTCAACACAGCAGTACGAAGACATGAAACAGGCGATAGCCGCTGGAGTAAACGTCGTGCGGTGCAACTTCTCGCACGGATCGTACGAGGAGCACAAGATGCGCTTCGACAACGCCCGGCGCATAGGAAAGGAAACCGGGAAGTTCATCCCGGTCTTTGCCGACCTGCAGGGACCGAAGTTCCGCGTCGGATCGTTCGAGGGCGGGCAGCAGACGCTAGTAGACGGCCAGGACTTCACCGTGGACGACGACCCGAAACCGGGCAGCTCCACGCGCGTCCAGCTTCCCAACATAGCCGTCCTGAAGGCCCTGGACATAGGGCACTTCATACTTATCGACGACGGCAAGATAAAGCTCCAGGTCACGAAGAAGGGCGACGGCTTCGTCAAGACGAAGGTGGCTGTGGGCGGCGTCATAAAGGACAAGAAGGGATTCAACCTGCCCAACACCGTGGTAGACCTCCCGATACTGACCGAAAAAGACAGGGCAGACCTGGAATTCGCGCTTTCCACCGGGTTCGACATGATCGCGGTCAGCTTCGTGCAGACTCCGGAGGACCTGAAGAAAGCCCGCGAAGTGGTGGCCGGGCGCGCGCCTATCGTGTGCAAGGTCGAAAAGCCCACGGCGGCCACAGACTACCTGCCCGAGATAGTAGACCTGTCCGACGCCCTGATGGTCGCGCGGGGCGATATGGGCGTGGAAATCGGATTCGAAAAGGTGCCCCTGGTGCAGAAGCGCATGATAGAGCTGTGCCGCGACAAAAGAAAACCGGTCATAGTCGCGACCCACATGCTGGAATCCATGATGACCGGCGCCTTCCCCACGCGCGCCGAGGTCACGGACGTAAGCCACGCTGTCGAGCAGTGCACGGACTGCACCATGCTGTCCGGAGAAACGACCGTGGGCGACTATCCGAACGAGGCCGTCGCCGCGATGGCCATGATCCAAAGCACTACGGAAAACCGCCCGGACTATAAGGAATACATAAGGCAGTTCGAATCGAACATGGCGCCGGCCGACGGCGACGATTTGGCCGAGGCCGCGGTCGCGCTCTCCCACAAAGCGGCGGCCGTGGTCGTGTTCTGCAAGAGCGGAAAGACCGCCACGAACATATCCAAGCACCGCCCGGACGCGCCGATAGTCTCGGTGTGCACCGACCACCGCACAGCCGGCCTGACCGGCCTTTTGTACGGCGTGATTCCCGTCATGGCGGACGAGCTAAAGGGCAACGACGAGGACTCGCTCGCCAGATCCGCGGTCGAATACGCGAAGGTCGCGGGCAAGGACGACTATGTGGTGGTGGTCTGGGACTGGGCCGTCAAAACTATAAAGGTGTAGAACGTGACATAAGCCGGACAAAGTCCGCAAATAAGGACAAGACACATGCCGATCCGCGTGCTTCCGCAGAACTTGGTCAACCAGATAGCTGCCGGCGAAGTCGTGGAAAGGCCGGCCAGCGCAGTCAAGGAGATAATCGAAAATTCGATAGACGCCGGCGCGACGAAGATCGAAATCCTGGCGCGCGACGGCGGCAAGTCGCGCATAACCGTCACCGACAACGGGCGCGGCATGGGACGGCGCGACCTGGAGCTCTCCGTGGTCCGGTACGCCACGAGCAAGCTTTTGTCCGACGACCTCTCGTCCATAAGCTTCCTCGGCTTCCGCGGCGAGGCCCTGCCGTCAATCGCTTCGGTTTCAAGGATGTCCATAATCTCCAACGACGGCAGCGAATGCTGGGAGATGAAAACAGAGGGCGGAAACGCGCTCGGCGCAAGGCCCGCCTCGCTTCCGCGCGGAACGAAGGTGGAGGTCGCCGACCTGTTCTTCAACATCCCGGCCAGGCAGGCCTTCCTCGGATCGGACCGCTCCGAAATGTCGGCGATAATAGACGCGGTGGAGCGCATAGCCCTGTGCTATCCGGACATAGAATTCAGGCTGAACGACTCCACGCACTTCCCGGCCGGCACGCGCGAGGAGCGGACAGCGCAGGTTCTCGGGCGCAAATTCATGGAATCCGCCATAGCCGTAAACGCCGACGTGCACGGAATGAAAATCCAGGGATTCGTCTCGCGCCCGACCGAAAACAAGGGCACAAGCATGTCGCAGTATTTCTATGTCAACGGACGCGCGCTTAAGGACAGGCTGCTGTCCGGCGCGCTCCGCGGAGCGTACTCCGACGTCATAGAAAAGGGGCGGCATCCGGTTAGCGCGCTGTGGATAACCGTGCCGCCGGGCGACATAGACGTAAACGCGCACCCGCAGAAGGCCGAGATAAGATTCAAAGAACCCGCGTACGCCCGCGGCGCGATAATATCGGCGGTACGGCCGGCCATCGCGAACGCCAGGGTCGCGCCAGTCGCGGCCGAGCTTCCGCGGATATCGACGGAAAGCGCGCGCCCGGCGCAGGAGGCCCCGCGCCCCCTTGCCGTGCATGAAACCGATTTCGGATTCGAACGGTCGATAAATCCCGCGACAGTCGACACCGCTCCGGCCGGAGAAGAGGCGGCCCTATATCCGCTCGGGCTGGCTAGGGGGCTCGTCGCGAACAAGTACATAATCGCAGAGTGCGCGGACGGCATGGTGATGGCGGATTTCCACGCGTGCCACGAACGCATAATCTATGAAAAGATAAAGTCCGGGAACATGGCGCGGCAGATGCTCCTGCTTCCCGAATCGGTCGAGATCGGCGAGAGGGCGCTCCTGAACCTGGCCGACAAGTTTTCCGAGCTGGCCGAGATGGGGCTGGTCATGGAGGAGTCCGGCAAGGGTTCGGTCACGGTGCTCGAAGTGCCGGCCGATCTCGACGCGCATTCGGCAGAGAGCCTGGTCCTTGACATAGCTGAGGACGTGGACTCGCCGGAACTCGAGGAGCGAATCGCAAGGGTCGCGAAGACCATATCGTGCCACAACTCCTTGCGCGCCGGCGCAAGCCTGACCATAGACCAGATGAACGCGCTGCTGCGCCAGGTCGAAAGCTCGCCGAACGCCGGGCAGTGCAACCACGGCCGCCGGAGCTTCGTCAAATGGTCCATGAAAGACCTGGACAAGCTGTTCGACCGCTAGTGCGCGAAGATGTCCTCGTCCTGCCATCCGGCAAGGTCCAGCTCGACGCGCGCCGGAAGAAAGGCGAAGCATTTGTCCGCGAGCTCGCGCCTGCGCTCCCGCGCGAGCTTGTCCGAAAGAATCTTCTTGAGCCCGTGCAGGTATACGACGTCGCCGGCCGCGTACTCTATCTGCCTTTTCGAAAGCTTTTCATCGGCCCAGTCGCTCTGCTGCTCGTCCTTGCTCAGATCTATGCCGAAATATTCCGACACCAGCGCCTTTAAGGAATGCCTGTCCGTGGACGTGCGAACGAGACGCGACGCAATCTTTGTACAGAAAACGCTTTTAGGAAATACGCCGAGGCACTTCTTGATCATGGCCATGTCCATGCGCGCGAAATGGAATATCGCGTCCGCTCCCTTTATCACGCGCTTCAGATTCGGACAATCGTACGGCGGATTTACCCTGACCACATAGACCTTGCCGTCGCCGCGCGCCATCTGGACAAGGCACAGCCGGTCGCGCAAAAGGCTGAGCCCCGTGAACTCCGCATCGAAGGCCAGCTCGCCGCCCGCCCGAATCGACGGCGGAAGGTCGCCCTGCAAGTATATGATTTCCTGTTTCATTTCCACCCCTTGCGGATTCTATTATACCACCTGGCGCCCGGCGCCGCAAGCGGAGTTTCGAATCTTTGTCAAATGAAAAATAGCCCCGGGAAAAAAAATTGATAAAATGCTTGTGCGAAAAAAAAACAGGTGTAAAGTCGAATGCGTATCGAGAGGAAGGAGAACCCTCAATACAGGCCGGAGTAAAATCCGGTGGCGCCGGCGAAATCCGGCGACAGAGAAAAGGAGACAAGTTCGGGCCGAGCGGTTTCGCCCGGCCCGAACCCCGGAGCAAACCGGATCCTTCCCATATAGCTCGAACATGTGAACGGTAGGAGGAGTAGTGCCAGCCCTTAAAGCGGACAGTTGGAATGAAGTGCGAGCGACTGTTCAAAAAAGCGTCGGTCAAACCGCGTTCGCATCGTGGATAGACCCGCTTCGTTTTGACAAGATTGACCTCGACACGCTGTACATATCCAGCCCGACCCGCTTTATCGCAGACTGGGTCCGGCGCAACTTCTCCAGCCATATAATAGACGCGGCAAAGGAATTCGGCGTGAAAAACCTCGCCGTATCCGTGCGCATAGAATCAGCGCCCGCCAAAATCGCCAACGCCGAGATAGAGCGCGCGGCCTCGGCCGCCCCGGCAAGCCCGGCCGCCGAAGCCGGAACCAGGCCCGGCCCGCAATACTCCTTCGAAAATTTCGTGGCGGCGCCGTCGAACATGCTCGCCCTGTCCGCCGTACGGCGCGCGCTTTCCGGCGTGTCGTTCAACCCCCTCTTCATCCACTCCGCAAGCGGCATGGGCAAGACGCACCTCATGCAGGCCTTCGCAAACGAGACGGGTATGAAATCCCGCCTTATCTACGCGTCGGCCGACCAGTTCCTCTATTCCTACGTCAAGGCGTGCAAGGAGCACGACAACGTCCGGTTCCGCGAATCGTACATGGGCGCGGACGCGATATTAATCGACGACCTGCAGTTCATAGCCGGCAAGGAAGCCACGGCGCGCGAGCTGCTGTCCATACTCGAATCGTACATGTCCTCCGGGCGGCAGGTCGTGCTCGCCTCGTCCCAGTCGCCATACCAGATGGACGGACTAGATGCCGGGCTCAAGTCCCGCATAGCGGCCGGGCTTGTGGTGGACATACAGAACGCCGAATACGATTTGCGCCTCGAGGTCGTGCGGCGCGCCGCGGACGGCTTTGACCTATTGATGCCGCCGGGCGTGGCGGAGTTCGTCGCGCAGAAGGTCTCGAGCTCGATACGCGAGCTCAAAGGCGCGGTGAACCGCCTGTCCGCGCACAGCGTGCTGATGAACGAGGTGCTGAGCGCCGCGTCGGCGCGAAGGATACTGGCCGACGTGCTCGCCAGCGAATCGAAGCCGATCGAGGTCGCGGACATAAAAAAAATCGTCGCGGGAAAATGGGGCGTGTCCATCGCGGACATGGATTCCGAAAAGAAATCGCGCCAGTTCGTCGTGCCGCGCCAGGTCGCGATGTATATCGCCAAGAACCTGACGCAGAAATCGCTCCCGGCCCTGGGCAGGATGTTCGGCGGGCGCGATCATGCGACCGTCATCCACGCATGCAGGAAAGTCCGGGACATGATGACCGCCGACGCGCGCCTCTCCCAGCTTGTCGAAGACACGGAGCGCGAGTGCGCCTCCGTATAATCAATTGAAAAATACTTCGTCTTTTTTATCTGCTTGCCATTCAGGAGCGGCGGAGCCGAACCCGGAATCCAGGTAAGAAAAATGCCGTGTATCCGGCTCTTGATTCCGGGTTCAACCTGCGGCTGCCATGGAATGACGGGTGCGGCAATCGAGTCTCGCGTGCTTAAAATCCGCCGTACACGCCGCCGGATCTTTACGGGGTTTTATGTATGTGTCTGGGATGTGGCCGGATAGTTATCGGCAACGTGTACCTTGATTGAAATCAGCTACTGTTATTTCCTTGTTGTCGTTGCATACGATGGCACTCTGTGTAGGATCCATAGCGTTATTATTATTTAAAGTGCAAATAAAATTGCTGGCATTAAATTGAGGTATATTTGCTAATTCTGATGGACTTAAAGGAGTACCATCCGTAAAAGTTATTGTAATTGTTCCATTGCTATTATTTCTGCATGTGCGAATACGGGCATTATTCGGATCTTCCCACGGATTCGCATTTGAATTGTTCCCGTTGCCTGTTATAAAACTTCCGGCTGGACTAAGTAGGTTGTTTAGCCGTGTGGTTAAATTTGTTATGCATTCTATTCCGTCTTCTGGCGTATCTATTATTTGTGTCCCGCTACTCGGTTGTATTTTTGTCTTTTCATTGTCATCGCAACACAATAACATTGCTTTTCTACTACACGGCGTGCGAGATGTATATGTGGGAGTGTTGATTTGCCTCAATATGGCCACTACTGATTCATTGAGTTTCTCTTTTGCCGATGTGTTGGGACTTTTTTCCTTTTGATAAGCCATTAGCTGCTTATTTAATATTTGAGTCGAACAAGCAACGTATTGAGCCGCATCTGTTATCAAGACGTTGGTGCACGCGTTGATGCTCGAGCCGTCCTTGGTCGCGAGGGTGTTGTTGACGGACAGGTAGACAGAGGTCTCCTCGACTATCTTGTCCGCGTCCACCGCGGCCTTCAAGACTCGCTTCGTCAAATCCATCACCTGCTGGCCCACGCCGCCGAGCACGGCGTTCATGTCGAAAGCGCCGCCGCCCATCATGGCCATCATGGGGTCGGTGGCCGTGGCGGAGTTCGTTAGCTCGGGGCAGTTATAATCCCCGGCCGCGCCGGACTTGGGCGCGACGGCCTCCTGCTTTATTATGTTGCCCTTCGAGTCGTATTTGATCTCCGGGATAAGCTTGGCGGAGCTCGACTGCATCATCATGTTGCCCATGCCGTTGCAGCGGGTGGGGCAGCCCGTTTTCAGGGCGCCCATGTTGTCCTCCATCTTCGCCATGCTCGAACCAAGGAGGTTGTAGACCTCGTAGAGCTTGTTTATGCGGCCCTCGTCCACGTCGGGCGCGCCGTCGTCCGCGGCCATGCTCTCGAGCTTCGTTATGCCTTCCATCAGGCTCGAGCGCATATTGCCGAGGCCAGAGTTCACGGACAGGAGCTCGCTCCGTATCGTGGACTCGCCCGCGTCCTTGGCGCAGCGGAAGTATGTCCTGTCCGCGTATTTCGTCCCCTGCTTCAGGAATTTGAGCTTGTTGTCCGTGCCGTCGTCGGCGCCGTTCCATTCTATATCCATAGGATCGACCTCTACGACCGCGGGCGGGAAGCTCATTATGCTCCCGCGGTATTTTTCCGGATCGTAGTCCGCGCTCTTGATCTGAGACACGCCGAGGGTCGAGAACACCTTCTGCGTCTGCGTTTTCAGCTTGCCGAGATCGGACTTGACCCTGCTCATAAGCTGGTTGTAATAGACGTTAGGCTTGGTTTCCACAAGGGCCTGCTTGGCCTCCTCCTTGGCCTGCTTCTCGGCCTGGCGCGCGCGCTCCGCCGTGGCGGCCTCTGCGGCCTGCTGCTGCTGGAACCTCTGGGCCTCAAGCTCCGCCGCCGCCCTGCGGTCGGCCTCGGCCTTCCTCTCCTCGGCCGCGATGCGCTCCTGCTCCATCCTGGCCTTGGCATCCGCGTCCGCCTTGGCGGCGGCGGCCTGCTCTGCCGCTATCTTGGCCTGGTTCTGCTGGGACTGGAGCTCGTAAGTGCGCCTCTTCTCCGCCATGAAGGTCTGCACCTGGCGGGCCTTGTCCCCGGCGCGCGCGGAGACCATGTCGGCGCACTGGAACGGAAGGTACGCTCCCTCCGTCTTGAGGCAACCGACAAGGGTCCGGCGGTTAGTTGCCGCGTCAGAGCATGCATTCTCCGCCTGGCAGTAATCCTCTATGCACTGGCTTATCACCGGCTCGCACTTGTTCGACTTTCCGCCGGCGCATTGCGTCATGGCCCTCTCGCACTTGGCCCTGTTCTTGGTGAAACGCAGAGAAGATGCGGAAAAATCCACCATGCAGGTGTTGCAGATGTCCCGTATGTTAGGCCCGGATTCCTTCTTCGCCGCAACGAGCAAGGGCAGCGCCAAAACCGCAAGGATTTTCCCCACTTTCCTCATAGCGCCGATTATATCACTTTTTCGGCGCGAGGGCAAGACGATTGTGCGCGTGGCATATAGCCATGGCAAGGGCGTCCGCCGCGTGCTCGGAATCAACTCCCGGCCGCCCAAGAATCGCGCCGACCATCATCGCAACCTGCTCCTTTGCCGCGCGGCCGACGCCGGTTACGGCCTGCTTTATCGTCGCGGGGGAATATTCGAACACCGGAATCCCCGCAACCGCCGGGGCCAGTATCGCCGCACCGCGCGCGCAGCCGAGCTTAAGCGTGGTCTGGGGATTGACGTTCACGAACGTTTCCTCGACGGAGGCCGCCTCGGGCCGGTATTCGCGCAAGATCGCGGCGAGGCCGGAGAATATGCCCTCGAGCCTCTCGGAAAACGGCAGTGAGGACTTTATCCGTATAGTCCCGTTCGCGATGTGCGAAAGCCGCCCGCCGTCCTGCCCGACTATGCCCCAC